>CAIMEB010000024.1 GCA_903839855.1 uncultured Methylococcaceae bacterium | reverse complement strand
TTGCTTTAGTCATATCTTCCCTCTTTAATTATAATTATTTTCACTAATCCAGTCATTGATAAGAATCTATTTTCCAATGAAATTAGGCTTTCTCTTCTCAAAAAAAGCTGTCAGTCCTTCGGTATAATCAAGACTATCATATACGTATCGTCTAAGCCCTTGAATCCGCTCAAACTCATCAGGATTAATGGCATTTGCCTCACACAACACCCGCATCTCCTCTTTGATGACGGCAATGGCAAGCGGGGCTTTTTCACAGATAAGGTTGGCAATGGCGAGGGTTTTACTTTCCAACTCCTCATCAGGGACAATATGATTTAATATACCAATATTTAAAGCCTGTTCGGCATCAAAAGGGGTTGCGGTAAAAATAACTTCTTTCATCACATGCAAGCCTGCATCGCGAATCAAGTTATGAATACCCACTACATTATAAGGCACCCCCAGATTAACCGGTGTCATAGCAAAAGTGGATTTGTTACTGGCAATCACGATATCGGTACTCATGATCAATTCAAAAGCTCCGCCCCATACACTCCCTTCAATCATAGAGATAACCGGTTTCGGATAACGCTGAATGGTTCGGGTTAAAATACGCAACGGATCTTGATAACTCAACGGCAAAGGATCACGCTTGGCATTGGGCAGTTCACTGATGTCATGACCAGATGAGAAAACTTTGCTGCCTTTAGGCGCTCGTAAAATAACACAGCGAATTTCAGGAACATCCAGTTCTACCAATGCTTTCAGGATATCTTTAATAAAGCATTCACTCAGGGCATTTAACTTTTTAATATTATTAAACTCAATAATACCGACTCTGTCTTTGAGTTCAACCTTTACAAATTCATAATTATTCATTTCAAACAGTCACACGTTAATTTTTCGGCAATGTATTGACTAACAGTCTCTACGGCGTGTCGTGGTGAAAGCTGATTACTCTCAACACGGGCTTTGGTTTTACGGTACAACTCATTAATATCCTGAGTGTTATAAATCATATTGATAATATTTTCCTCAATTTGCCGCTTCATCCAACGACTATCTTGACCCTTTCTTATAGAAGCCACTTTTTCATTAGCTTCCATCGTGGTATAAAACTTTTCGACCACCTCCCAAATGTTTTCTATCCCTGTATTTTCTCTCGCACTACACGTTAAAACGGGCGCTTGCCATTCACTGTATTTAGGCTTCAGGATATGCAAAGCATTTTTAAGCATAGTCTTTGCAACTTGAGCCATTATTTTATTATCACCATCCTCTTTATTGATGATAATGACATCAGCTACTTCCATGATACCCTTTTTAATGCCCTGGAGTTCATCACCTGCACCGGGAATTTGCACTAAGCAAAAAAAATCAACCAGATCAATCATTTCAATTTCAGATTGCCCGACACCGACCGTCTCAATAAAGACGACATCAAAATCCGCCGCATCGAAAAGAAACGTCAGCTCTCGGGTTCTTCGGCTAGCGCCTCCTAAGTGCCCCCCCGAAGGAACGGGACGAATAAAGGCGTTATATTCTCTAAGCAACCGAGTCATTCGGGTTTTATCGCCAAGAATACTCCCCCCACTAATAAAGCTACTGGGATCAATAGCAATAATCGCTACTTTTAGACCTTTATTGATTAAATGCATCCCCAAGGCTTCTAATAAAGTACTTTTGCCAGAACCCGGCACACCGGTAATGCCAATCCGTTTGGCTTTACCTACCAGCGGCATGATCTTATCCAAAATTTCATCAGCCAGTTGATAATGCTTGGGGTGTGTGCTTTCAATGACAGTCATTGCTCTGGCCAGCAGAGCGCGATTACCCTTTAAAATCTCTTCGACTATGTCATCGGCGCTCATCACATTCATCATGCTTGATTTAATAACTCCATCGCTTCACGGACACACTTAATCATTTTTGTTCCGGGCCCGTAGATCTTGGCTACACCGCGTTCAAACAAATAATCATAATCCTGTGGAGGAATAACCCCCCCTACGATAACTTTAATATCCCCGCGTCCATAGTCGTGCAATTGTTTAATCAACGCTGGCACCAAGGTCTTGTGTCCCGCTGCAAGCGAGGATGCTCCCACAAAATGCACATCATTTTCTACCGCCAACTTGGCAATTTCTTCGGGCGTAGAAAACATCGGACTTAAGTCCACATCAAAGCCAAAATCGGAATAAGCACTCGCAATCACTTTCGCGCCTCGATCATGACCATCCTGCCCCATCTTGGCAATCAGAATCCGCGGGCGACGACCTTCATTTTCGGCATAGTCATCAACCAGCTTTTTAATGTCATCAAACTCACGTGCTCCTTTTTCGCTATCATGATACTCTCTGGAAATAACCCCGGTTACACACTCACTCGGTACCAGATAACGCCCAAATACCGCTTCCATCGCGTCAGAAATCTCGCCTAACGTCGCTCGAACGCGGGCGGCATCAATGGCGGCTGCCAACAAGTTATCCCCGTCTTTAGCAACCGTTTGAATGTTTGCCAACGCCGCTTCAACTTTAGCGTTGTCACGGTTTAATTTAATCATTTTCAAACTGGCAACTTGTTCCTCGCGCACCGCTTGATTGTCGATGTCCATGACCTCAACTGCGTCTTCTTTTTGCAAAGCGTACTTATTAACCCCGACAATCACACGCTTGCCTTGATCAATCAGTGATTGCGTTTCGGCTGCCGCCTCTTCAATCATCCGCTTGGGAATACCCAATTCAATCGCTCTAGCCATACCGCCTGCTTCATCGATTTGGGCAATAATTTTACGCGCTTCCTGAACAATAGTATCCGTCAGTGCTTCAACATAATAAGAGCCTGCCAAGGGGTCTACGGTATTACAAATCTCAGACTCTTCTTGCAGAATAATCTGGGTATTACGGGCAATCCGGGCAGAAAACTCCGTAGGCAAGCCCAGTGCTTCGTCATAAGCATTGGTGTGTAACGATTGCGTGCCACCCAACGTAGCAGACAAGGCTTCGATAGTCGTTCTGATAATATTATTATAGGGATCTTGCTCAGTTAAACTCCACCCCGACGTTTGGCTATGGGTTCGAAGGGCTTTAGATTGCTCATTGCCCCCTAATTGCCCCACCGCATCACTCCATAGATAACGGGCAGCTCGCAACATAGCCACATTCATAAACAGATTCATGCCAATGCCAAAAAAGAATGATAAACGAGGCGCAAAATCATCAATTTTAAGACCCGCATTCAGTGCCGCTTTGATATATTCAATGCCATCAGCTATCGTAAAGGCGACTTGCTGAACACAGTTAGCCCCTGCTTCTCCCATGTGATAACCACTGATACTAATGGTATTGTAGCGGGGCATATTATTTGAACAATATTCAATAATATCAGAAATAATACGCATCGAAGGCTTGGGCGGATAAATATAGGTATTACGACACAGATATTCTTTTAAAATATCGTTCTGAATCGTACCCGTCAACAAATCCTGACTCACGCCCTGCTCTTCTGCAGCCACAATATAAAAAGCCAGAACCGGGATAACCGCACCGTTCATAGTCATTGAAACAGACATTTGCTCCAGAGGAATCTGCTCAAATAACACTTTCATGTCTTCAACGCTATCAACAGCCACGCCTGCCTTACCCACATCGCCTTCTACCCGTGGATTATCAGAATCATACCCCCGATGGGTTGCCAAATCGAACGCAACCGAAAGCCCTTTTTGACCCGCCGCCAAATTCTTTCGATAAAACGCATTGGATTCTTTAGCGGTTGAAAAACCAGCATATTGTCTGATAGTCCAGGGCCTGGCTGTGTACATTGTGGCTTTAGGGCCACGAACAAACGGCGAAATACCCGGTAATGAGTCGATAGTCTCTAGATTTTTAGTATCTTCAGCCGTATAAAGCGCCTTGATATCAATCCCTTCCAGTGTCTTGGAAACCAAATCATCTACTGTCTTACCCATTCTCTTTACTTCAGAATTGGCTAATTTTTTCCACTGATCTAATTCCCCATCCATCTTATGTACCCCATTAAAAAGCGTCAATTTACCTAAAATATATAGCAATGCTTAAGAAAGATAGCATATTTACCGATGTATAAACAACAACACCTATCTTTCACCGACCTAATTTTTGCCTATCATTAACCAGGTTGAGTGTAGAATATACATTACATGAATCACCTATCATTGTCATTATGAAACAAGTTGAACTTCTTTCCCCAGCGGGAACCATTAAAAATATGCGCTATGCCTTTGCCTACGGTGCAGATGCTGTCTATGCAGGGCAGCCCAGGTATAGCCTCCGAGTCCGTAATAATGACTTTCTTGCAGACAATCTGGCCAAAGGCATCAATGAAGCCCATGAGCAAGGTAAAAAGTTTTTTTTAGCCACCAACGTCATCCCTCATAACGCTAAAGTTAAAACCTTTATGGCTGATCTTGCGCCGATTATCGCCATGCAACCGGATGCCTTAATCATGGCCGATCCGGGTCTTATTATGATGACCCGAGAAGCATGGCCTGATATGCCGGTTCATTTATCAGTACAAGCCAATACCGTCAACTATGCAACTGTTAAGTTCTGGCAACGTGTTGGAGTTAAACGTATTATTTTATCAAGAGAACTGTCTCTGGATGAAATCCAGGAAATTCGCCAACAATGCCCCGATATGGAACTGGAAGTTTTTGTCCACGGTGCCTTATGTATTGCCTATTCAGGTCGCTGCTTGCTATCTGGCTACTTTAACCATCGAGACCCTAACCAGGGCACCTGTACTAATTCCTGCCGCTGGAAATATGACACCCTACCTGCGACAGAAAATGCGGAAGGTGATTTAATGCCCCGAGGCGCAACACTCTCCATGGCGGATATTAGCACGGCCAGTTGCGGCGGCGCAGAACGGCATCCTTTAGCGGATGAAATCTATTTTCTTGAAGAAGAAGGCCGCAAAGGTGAACTACTGCCTATCATGGAAGATGAAAACGGCACCTATATCATGAACTCCAAAGATCTACGGGCGATAGAACACGTGCAACGCTTAGTCGATATAGGCATCGATAGCCTTAAAATAGAAGGCCGTACCAAATCGCACTATTATGTAGCCAGAACTGCGCAAACCTATCGACAAGCCATTGACGATGCTCTCAATGGTCGCGCCTTTCAACCTGAGTTAATTGGCGTTTTAGAAAACCTGGCTAATCGTGGCTATACTGATGGATTTTATCAACGCCACCACACTCATGAGCAACAGAACTATATAACCGGTTACTCAAAAAGCCACCAACAACAGTTTTGTGGCGAAATCAGAAACTATGACCCAGAAACCGGCCTGGCGACCATTGATGTTAAAAACAAATTTTCAGTGGGCGATACACTGGAACTGATTTTACCAGAAGGCAACCAGGATATTGTTATCGAACAGATGGAAAACAAATATGGGCAAAGTATGCTGGAGGCTCCCGGTGGTGGCTATGAGGTTAAAATACCGTTGCCAGAAACACAAAGTACCTACGGATTATTATCGCGTTATACTGAAGCAAAATAACCGAGAAGCTATCTATGACGTTTACCACTGCCAATCTTTGCGACATCCATTCAAACGAGCATCACTTCCAGATCGCCGAGCCTGTTTTTATCTCTTATGGTGCCAACACACATTTTTCAGGACAAATCACCACTCTGAAAACCTTTGAAGATAACGTATTAGTAAAAACCGTGTTAGAAGAAAAAGTCCAAAACAGAGTCTTAGTTATTGATGGGGGTGGCTCACACCGCTGCGCTTTGATTGACCATCAACTGGCTACACTTGCCAGTGAAAACGGCTGGCAAGGCATTGTTATGTATGGCTGCATAAGAGATTCTGCGCTCATCAACACACTACCGATTGGCATTAGAGCTCTACATACACACCCGCTAAGAAGCCATAAAAGAGACCATGGCGATCGCGACTTACTGGTCAGCTTTGCCGGTGTCAATTTTAAAAAAGATAATTTTTTGTATGCTGATATGGATGGAATTATCGTATCAGAAACAATGTTGAGTTAGAATAATAACAAATTAACCTAGTATAGAAGTCAAGATATGCAAATCGTACTCGCTAACCCTCGTGGATTTTGTGCCGGTGTAGACCGTGCCATCGAAATTGTTGACCAAGCCATTGAAACCTTTGGCGCACCTATTTATGTTCGCCATGAAGTTGTTCATAACCGCACTGTTGTTAATGGCCTTAAAGAAAAAGGAGCCATTTTCATTGAAAAACTCACCGATGTCCCCGTGGGTTCCTATTTGATTTTTAGTGCTCATGGTGTTTCGAAACAGGTTCAACAAGAAGCTAAAGACCGAAACCTGACTGTTTTTGATGCAACCTGCCCTTTAGTGACTAAAGTACACATCCAGGTAGCCAAGCATGCTAAATCAGACCGAGAAGTGATTCTCATTGGTCACGCAGGTCATCCTGAAGTTGAAGGCACCATGGGACAATATGAAAAATGTACTGAAAATGGTGGCATTTATTTAGTTGAAACGCCCGAAGATGTTAAAAAGTTAGTCGTTAATAATCCAGAAAACCTGGCTTATGTCACCCAGACTACCCTTTCAATGACCGACACCAAAATCATGGTTGATGCTTTAAGGGCGCGGTTTTCATCTATTCAGGAACAGAAAAAAGATGATATCTGTTACGCGACTCAAAACCGTCAGGACGCGATCTATGAACTGGCTAAAACAGCAGAAGTCATTCTGGTTGTGGGTTCAATTAACAGCTCTAACTCCAATCGGTTAAGAGAGATTGCTGAACAGTTAGGTAAAACCGCTTATTTAATTGACACCGCGAGTGATATGCAACAAAGCTGGTTTGATGGCGTTAAAGCGGTTGGAGTAACGGCAGGCGCTTCAGCCCCGGAAGTATTGGTCCAAGAAGTAATCAATCAATTAAAACAATGGGGAGGCGACTCCACCCTTGAAATCCAGGGTATCGAAGAAAAAGTAGTCTTTTCGTTACCTAGAGGCTTAAAGAAAGAAAAAGAACTGAGTGCCCACTGAGATCGAAAGCACTCGCCTTGATAAATGGCTCTGGACTGCGCGTTTTTTTAAAACGCGCAAACTGGCAGCCGAAGCTGTTTCAGGTGGAAAGATTCACCTTAATAAACAACGTACCAAACCAGGCAAAGAAGTGAGACCCGGTATGTCGCTTACCATTAACAAAGAGGGTCTAAGCTGGGACATCTTAATTATTGAGTTAGCTAAACAAAGAAAGCCTGCCAACGAAGCTGTTTTGCTTTATGAAGAAACCCCAGAAAGTCATGAGAAACGCCAAAAACAAATGATCGCACAGCGTGAACAACGCGAGCTGTTCCCTATCAACGGACAGGATCATAAGCCCAATAAAAAAGAACGCCGCTTGATACACCGCTTTAAACAAATCTAAACGCAGTGATAAAAACAGGACTACAAACAAGTCGGTGGTTTAGGTAAGCCCGCTAATTTACAGGTATACTTTAAAGGACCCTCAGGAAACAGCCTGTGTAAATATCGACTGTTACCTTTTTCTTCACCAAACTCCTTTGCGATCGCTTTAGTAAAGACACGAGCATTGGGTAGATGCTTAAACTGCAAATAATAATGCCGCATAAATAAAATAATTTCCCAATGCGCTTCGGTTAAAGTAATCTGATTAAGTGCCGCCAACTGAACAGCCACCGCTTCATTCCACTCGGCGGTCTTTACCAAAAAGCCTTGATCCGTTGTTTCTAACTGACGAGAATCAACCATTAAGACCATGACTGAATCACCGGATTTTTAATCGTCAGTGCCACTAACCCGGCATAATCAATAACCTCAATACCCGTCACTAACTCAGAAAGCTGTATCCCTCTCACCTCAAGATCATCCGCTAAAACATACAGCCGATTGTGTTCAAGACACGCTGTCAATCGATTACACAGACTGCCTTTTTCCAGAATACGCAACACCGCATTTTCAAGAAACACAAGATCATCACCAACAGCAATCCGCTCCAATAAAGCCAGTTCAATAGGTGATTGAAAAACAAGATGTAGCATACTAATAACTATCGGTGAATTTTAGCCCCATAATCCCCACAATCACCAGGCCAATCGACACTAAACGAAGCCAGTCCATGGACTCTTTAAACAAAAAGATGCCTAAAATAGCAACACCCACAGCCCCTATACCTGTCCATACCGCATAAGCTGTTCCCAATGGCAAGGTTTTAATCGCCCACATCAACAAACCAAAACTCCCTATTCCAGATAGCGCAGTAATGACACTAGGCCAAAGCCTGGTAAAGCCTTCGTTATATTTAAGGCTTAAAGCAAAAATTATTTCTACGAAACCCGCAGAAAATAAAACGACCCACGCCATTATCATCCCCTTACCTTGAACTTAAAAGCTTGGTATTCTACAACACTCTAAACAATGCCTGTATCCCTTCTTAAAATCACCGACATAATGAATAACTCTTCAACCTCAACACGCCGAAACATACTCACCGTCAGTCAGTTGAATCGTAGTACCAGTCAATTACTAGCGGAACATTTCCTCAGTGTGTTAGTAGAGGGAGAAATATCAAATCTCAGTACACCCTCCTCGGGACATCTGTATTTTTCTTTAAAAGATGCCAATGCACAAGTCCGTTGTGCGATGTTTAAAACCCAACAGCGTAAACTAGGCTTTAAACCAGAAAATGGTAAACAGGTGCTTATTAAAGCGCAAGTGAGCCTTTATGAACCCCGAGGTGATTTTCAACTGATTGTAGAATACCTTGAAGAAGCCGGTGATGGCGCTCTACGCAGAGCATTCGAGGCATTAAAACTCAAGTTGTCTGAAGAAGGCTTATTTAATCCCGCCCATAAAAAAGCCATTCCAACACTACCGGGCACAATAGGCGTTATCACCTCACCCACAGGCGCCGCCATTAGAGACGTACTCACGGTATTAAAAAGACGGTTTCCAGCGATACCGGTCATCATTTATCCGGTTGCTGTACAAGGCGCTAATGCTAAATATGAAATAACTGAAGCCATTGCCCTAGCTAATGAGTATGATCACTGTGATGTTATTATTTTAGGCCGTGGTGGAGGCTCGCTAGAAGATCTCTGGGCATTTAATGAAGAAATAGTCGCCCGCGCCATTTTTGCCAGTACCATTCCCATTATTTCTGCCGTCGGTCATGAGACCGATATCACTATTGCAGATTATGTTGCTGATTATCGGGCTGCCACACCCTCGGCAGCGGCTGAACAGGCCAGTCCTGACCAACAAGACTGGCTGAATCGCTTCGTACAGCTAGAAGGCTATTTTTGTCAACAATTGCAACGTAAGCTGAACCAAAAACAACAAGCCCTGACTTGGCTTGGCAAACGCCTGCAACACCAACATCCCGGGCAAAAACTACTCAGAAACGCACAACGCCTGGATGATCTTGAAATAAGACTTAAACAAGCCATGTTCACTCGCTTACAACGCAATCAAAGCCTGATTGAAGCAAAGACCGCCCAATTATGGCAACACAATCCCCGCATTAAACTTAATCAATATCAACAGAAACGAGACTATTTATACCAAAGATTACTGACAGTAATGCAACATAAATTGGTCACACTCAAGCAAAGCTTGTCCAACCATAGCCAAACCTTACATGCCGTCAGCCCCTTAGCAACACTGAACCGGGGCTATGCCTTGGTCATTAAACAACCCTCAGGGCAACTCATTCGTTCTACGAATCAATTAAAACCTAACGATATGATTGAAACACAACTAGCTGAGGGACGCTTTACCAGCCAAGTGCAGCGCTTAAATTAAACGAACATTATTATTTTCTCCAAAACTCAGGAATAAACAAAATAACAATAGAGAATATTTGCACACGTCCTAATAACATGGCAAAAGTACAAATAGCTTTTTGAATATCACTTAAATGCGCATAAGTCGCCGTAGGCCCTATTTCATTTAAACCAGGCCCAGCATTATTAAAACAGGTAATCACCGCAGAAAAAGCACTTAGAAAATCAAGACCCGTTAAAAGCAAGGCAAAGGTCAAGATAACCACGCTAATAAAATAAAGAAAAATAAAGCCCGTCACCGAGTTAACAATTTTATTACTAACAATCGTATCACCAATTTTTAACGGCCTAATTGCATAAGGATGAATAAACTTAAACATCTCCAAACGCGCCTGCTTCATTAAAATAATAGTGCGAATCATCCGAATACCGCCGCCTGTAGAACCAGAAGAAGCCGACATACAGCTTAAAAACAACATCCACATGGGTACAAAAATCGGCCACAGATTAAAGTTCTGGTTAGTAAAACCACTATCTGTTGCTAGGCTGACTAAATTAAACGAGGCGTAACGTAACGCCGTTAAAAAGTCTGGATAAGTCCCGGCATCCCACAAAACAAACGCAGCAAAAAGACAACTGACCAACATTAATGTCAAAAAAGCCCGCACTTCTCTGTCATAAAGATAAGGTCGCAATGATTGCTTTCGAATAGCCACAAAATGAGTTGCGAAATTAATCGCTGCCAATAATTGAAAGACAATCAAGACGATCTCAATAGACAAAGAATTAAAAAAGCCAATGCTATTATCGTGTGTAGATACCCCACCCAGACTCATGGCCGAAAACGCATGGCAAATCGCATCAAACCAGCCCATGCCTGCCCAACGTAACGCGATCATACAAACCAGGGTAAGACCGGCATAAACCAGCCATAAGGCTTTTGCCGTTTGAGCAATACGCGGCGGTAAATCCGATTCTTTGACAGACCCCGGCGTTTCTGCCTTATACAATTGCATTCCCCCAATGCCCAAAATAGGTAAGATAGCGACGGCGAAGATAATAATGCCCATCCCCGCAATCCAGTTCAACTCACAACGCCATAAGTTAATCGACATCGGTAAGTTATCAATACCACTCAAAATAGTAGCACCTGAGGTGGTCAATCCCGACACCGTCTCGAAGTAAGCATCAACAAAACTCAGCGACGGCATATAATTAATTAAAGGCACTGTACACAGCACCGGGGTTAAAGACCAGGTAATAGCCACCAGCAAAAACCCCGCTTGCCGCGACACTTTCTTCGGTACCCATAGCGTCGGAAAAAACAGACATGAACCTATTAACAGAGTAATCAATGTGCCATTTAAAAATGCCGTAGTCGCCCCATCACCAACCAGTTGCGATGTCAGTAGACACGTGCTCATCAAAGCACTAAAACACAAAGTAACCAAACCAAAAATATGGGCAATCGTAAGAATGACATTCATAAGGGAATCAAGATCAAGTGGATTGATGCAAGTTATCGATCGAAGCTTGCGAGTGTCTTATCAGATACGTTGAAACGTTTGTTCAATATTAATCACCAGCTTTTTATCCATGGCAAACATAATGACATGATCATTTTCGGCAAATACCGTATCATGATGAATCGGAATCACCTGGCTATTACGAATCAAAGCTCCCATCACAATACCTGCCGGAAAATTAATGCTATCAACACGGCGACCGACCACAGAATCCTCGTCATTATTAGCATGGGCAACCGCCTCAATTGCCTCAGCAGTGCCTCCACACAGCGATGTAACCTGAGCTACATCCCCACGTCGCACATGTTTCAAAATAGCTCCCAACGTTGCCTGATTAGGTAATACGGTGACATCGATTCCGGTACCGGGCAACAATTTGGTGTAAGAATTTTGATTCAACAAACAAATTGTCTTCCGTGCCCCCAAACTTTTTGCCAAAGAAGCAGAAATAATATTAACCCCGTCATTATCGGTAATCGCACAAAATAAATCAGCGCTCTCAACAGATTCGTCCAATAACAGACCTTCATCCGTACAATCTCCTAAAAGAACCACCGTATTACGTAAATCATCGGCAATTTTATGCGCCCGGACAGAATCTTTCTCAATAATTTTTACTTGATGATTATTTTCTAAAGCCAATGCCAAACGTTTACCGATATGCCCTCCCCCCGCAATAATAATGCGCTTTAATGGTGCTTCCAGCTTATCCAACTCTTTTAATACCCGCTTGACTTCTTCACCCGGAGCCACAATAAAAACCTCATCATCGGTTTCTATACTGACATCACCACTTACACAAATCGGCTTACCGTTCCTGAAAATCGCTACGACCCGGGTTTTACCATCAGACAAACGCTCTTTAAGTGATCTAATTTTTTTACCTGTTAAAAAGCCGTTAGCGACCACTTTAACCGAGAATAGCCTAACCAATCCGCCCGCAAACTCAGAAACATGCAAAGCCCCCGGAAACTCAACCAAATTTCGAATCGACTCCATCACGATTTGTTCAGGGCTAATCACAATATCAATTGGAAGGCCGGTGGCTCCGAATAATTGCGGCGTTTTTAAATAATCAATTGCTCTGACCCTGGCAATTGTTTTTGGTCGATTGTGCAGGGCATTAATAATCAGACAAGCCAGCATATTTGTTTCATCACTGTCGGTAACAGCAATCACCATATCCGTGTTATGAATGCCCGCCTGCTCTAAAACACTCGGATGAGCGGCATTACCTGTGACAGTAGCAATATCAAAACGATCTTTTAAGGCATCCAGCAATTCCTGTCTAAAATCAACCACAACAATATCGTTCTCTTCACTCGCAAAAGCCTCAGCCACGGATGAGCCCGTGACACCTGCCCCAAGAATAAGTATTTTCATTTATACCATACCGAAATAAACAGTACTAAGACCTGTCAAAACATTGACACACAATGGCACATTTTACCCGAATAACGCACATTTAAAACTTATTTAAAGTAGATTATTTCGCTCTGTCGGTTCGCAATTCTCATTATGCCCACCACCTACCCAATTTCTGGTTAGGTGATCGAATAATTCGACTTTCCAGATTACAAGACCAGCTTTCCAACATAAAGTTAATCAGAGGTTCCCAGTTGTCAAAGCAAAAGTATGGTGTGAGCGCCTTCATATTATCGAACAAACGCCTGCGTGAAGATCCGTTACGGATATCAATTGATACTAAGACACTTATAAATCCTTAGTGGCAATTTTATTAAAAATAGGCGGATTCAACTCCGAAGTGCAATGAATTTTTAGATTTTTAAGTCAAACAATGAGGTAATGAAATGAAAATAATACGGTTGGCAATATTTTTTAGTCTTTTGGCCTTTGGAAATTCTCGATTTAGTTTCGCGGCAGATTCATGCAATGCTCTCCTTACAATTGGAATCTACAATGTCTCACAAAGCAGCAATGCTAACGAAGGAAATTCGTTAGCCAAGTCTACGTTTTGCTCAGCTGATTACAGCCTCAATTCCACTACAAGTTCAGTACAGGCAAGTATTAAAGGTGCTTACGGACTTTTTTCAGCCGGAGGTTCTGCTTCTGTAACTGATAGTCAAATTATCCAAGCTCAAAAAAACGTGTGTACGTCAGGTTTCAATAGCAGTGCTTATAGCAACAATGCAAGCAGTTATTCACGAAATATTTATCAAGGGGCACTTGATGCCTGGAATCAGTGCAATACTTTAGCAAGCAAAGGCATAAATTTTGAAATCCAAGCTGATAATACAATGCAAGCAGTAACGGTCTCACTTTCAACCGCATCAACAGGTACAAATAGCAAATTCCAAGGGTTAACTCAAACAGGTCTTGGTAGTTCTATTTGCACTACAACAACTGCTACTGGCGACGTTATCGAATTGAAGCAAAACACACTGTTCACTTTGAGTTCGGCTGACAAGTTAACTGTAATTTGTAAACGCAAAATGCAAAAAGACAGTAGTGGTAATTTGTTCGCCGACGCCCAAGCTTTAATTTTTAATACGAGCACAGGAGCATATCAAGTTCCCTTATCAGGTATCGGAGCTCTAGCACACTTAACTGTCGATCAAACTAAATCTGAAATACAAGCTGCACTTAGTGCCATTATTGCACAGAAAGTCAATTCTAATTTTGCGGATGTAAAAAAACAGATAAACAATGTTAAATCAATAATATCTAACCTTTTTCAAGGCAAATCATTGTTCATAGACCCTACAACTGGATTCGTTGGAATTAATACAACCAATCCAACGTCAAATCTCAATGTAAATGGGACAATTACAATATCTGATGCAGGTGGATCTTTCAAAGTTGGAGATTTTGGTGCTTCTGTTTGTGCTCGAAATGTGGTTCCTAGTTTTGGGGCTTGTCCTAGTGGTTACACTCCCATTGCTGTAGGTTCAATTGCTTTTGGTGATTCTACAGGCTGTCAATCAGATAGGGGCGGTGATGTGCCTTTAGTAAAAGTAGCTCCTTTGTGCATTAAAACCCAATAAAGAATTATTAGGTTAATATAAGCTAATTCAGTAAGATGGGCGCTTAATAGCGCCCTTTTTTATAAGTGTATTAATCTATTATTTCCGTCCTGTCACACATACCACCAATGGCGCGGAAGGTGAAGAACGGGGACCGGCCATTAGAGTAGAGGGTATGTTTTTTTTGGCGGGGCGGTAAGAATTAGCCATATTGCCGCTACTTCACTTAAGTTTATTAAGGTGACTTTCAATAAATAAACGCTTAATAGTATGTAAAGTCCTATAATAAAAAATACTTGTTATTTAATGTCAATTTTTGAACATTTAGCTAGACTGATTGGACAACAGTGATTTTTAAGAGAAAGCTATGAGCCAGGAATTACACAAATTTTACCATCAGGACATCACCCCAGACATTGAAAACCTGTTTAATTTGGCAGCTTCCCTAAATGACAAAATCAACGCGTTAAAAGGCAGTGACAAATCATTATGGGAAGTCATTGCCCAAAAGCTAAAAGTCGATTGGACTTACCACTCCAACAGTCTGGAAGGAAGCACCCTGACGTTAGGGGAAACCTTTTTTTTCATTAGCCAGGGCTTGACCGTCGAAGGTAAACCGTTCAAAGATTTTTTGGATGCCAAAAACCACGTGGAAGCGATTGAATACCTGTACGAAATCATCAGCAACCAACGGGGCATCTCCGAACATGTCATCAAAGAGATCAACGCGCTTTTGTTATCGGGTGTCACTTACATCGTTGCCCAGACTAGCCAAGGCGAAAAGGTCAAAAAAAGGCTAACCCCAGGCGAGTACAAAAAACAGCCAAACCATGTTTTACAAGCGGACGGCAACATCCATTGGTATGTTGACCCGATCAATGTCAAAGACCAAATGGAAGAACTGGTCAACTGGGTAAACAGCCAAGCCCAGACCCTCAACCCAATTTATATAGCTTCCGTAGCCCACTATAATTTAGTCCGCATCCATGCCTTTGACGACGGCAACGGCAGGGGGGCTAGAATTTTTATGAACTTAGTGTTGCTGAAAAGCGGGTTTTTCCCCGCAGTGGTCAGGCTCGAAAAAAAGCGCAAATACTTGGAAGCCTTGGCGGAAGCAGACTACGGCGACCTGATCCCCTTCATCCGTTTTATCTGTACCGAGCTAATAGAAACCTATGAGAAGGTCATCCACGACCTGACTTTTAGGCATTAGATGCTGAACAAATCTAAGCTGGCAGATGCCCTGCAAAATTGTTATTCCATCCAGTGATACCGCCTCATGTGGAGTATTCGTTAACCACGCTGGGAGACTCCGTTGGTCGGGAGGTCGAAGTCTTGACTAACTGGATTGAAGTTAATTTACCCACAATCATTGATGGTGCTGATTTAATTAAATGTCCCTAAGCACAATACTGAGACCCGAATTGGTCAATTTTATTCCAAAATTGTTGCCACCGGCCACTTTTCTGAATCAATGCCCGTAAAGAGAGGATCACTTTTGCACCTTGTAGCTTCCAACGCATACCTGAACAGCAAAGACGCTGTTTGACCAAAGTTTTACAGGCGGCTTCTGTTACCCCGGAGCCAATGGGTAGGTTTTGATCCA
>CAIMEB010000023.1 GCA_903839855.1 uncultured Methylococcaceae bacterium | reverse complement strand
GAAGGATGTTCCATGAATTGTTGGTATAACTGTTCAACTTCGGCCTCTGTGAATTTGATTTTAAGCATGTCATATTTTTAGGTAAATTGGAGCATTATACCTCTTTCATTTTCCGCATCTGTGACCGCGCCGAGTATAACAATCCTAAGTCTATAATTCTGAGTTAAGAATTAGCTGATACAATTGTGTTCATCTCGATAATATAAATAGTTATAACCGCTTTATAATAAACCAGGATAACAAAAGTGTTTGAGGCAACTTTTATTTTATCTTTATCTAACGATTAGGGAACCAATCATTCATAATGTGCTCACATACCGAGCACTACCATAACAAAAAGCTTTATCAAAGCAACACATTTTACTTTAGTTATCGCTTGGACTTTATGACAAAAAAATCAATCTGGTCAACAGCCTCTATATTGCTGGTTAGTTTTCTCATTACTTTTAATGCTCAAGCACAAGATCAGGCGCTCTCTGTTGACGAAGTGCTTACTCTATTTTATCAGCGTAACCTTGACCTGATTGCGGCTCAATATAACATTGATCAGTCTGTTGCCGATGCCATTATTGCTTCAGCAATCCCTAACCCAACGTTCGGCTTTCAAATGCTTGAACTTAGTCGCAATCTCAACAACAACTCTGTAGCTACCGGCGGTTGTACACAAAACACCTCATGCGGACCTGCGCAATATTATTCATTTAGCCAATTAATTGAGGTTGCTGGCAAGCGAGGATTACGCATACAAAGTAGCGGCTTTGCAATACAGGCCGCTGAAAGTGATTTTCGTGATGCGATACGAATTTTCTCCAACATGGTTAGAGATGGCTATTATCAATTGTTGCAGACACAAAAAAACCGATGGTTAGCTCAAGAAATTGTCGATCACTACCAAACAGTGACCAAAGCCAATGACCTACGCATGAAAAGCGGTGATATTGCAGAGTCTGACTTTTTAAGAGTTAAAATGGAAGCGCTTCGCGCTGAATCTGACCTTGATAATGCGCAAACAGCGGTTACCATGGCTCAGGCAGATTTAGCCGTCATTTTGCGCTGGCCAGAACAAAGCCTACAATTTGAGGCAAAAGAGGAATGGCCTGTCGTTAAAGACATTGGCCAACAACTTTCACAGGATGAGTTAATCAACAAAGCCCTGCAACAACGACCCGATTTACAAGCAGACAAATTACGTGCTGAACAAGCTGATAAAGCGCTAGAACTCGCTAAACGACTCAAGTATCCTGATGTGACAGTTTCCGCTGGATATGCAAGAGATCCCAGTAATAATGCGCTTAACTCTGGCTTTGTGGGCTTTAGTGTACCCTTACCATTGTTTTATCAATACCAGGGTGAGACCGACAAAGCAAATGTTAATCTCAGCCAAAGCCGACTCACTGCGCAACAAACTGAATTAGGTATCCGAAATGATGTCGTTAGCGCACTGGCTACCTGGAAAAGTGCCGATAAAATTGTAAGCCGCTTTAAAGAAGGCTTACTCGATGATGCCTTAGCTGTCAGAAACAGTTCAGAACTTGCCTATAACAAAGGGGCTACCAGTGTGTTGGATCTTATAGATGCCGAGCGAAGTTACAAAAATGTGATGCATGATTATTACGCTGCAGAAATTAACCGAGCCAATGCTTATTATGATTTAGAAAAGTCTTTAGGCGTTGAATTGAATTCAGTCAAGACTCTTAGCTCCAAAACTAGGTAACATCAATCAATGTAGGCACTATGGTTTGGACTGCCAAACGCTTAAACTTAATATTGTGCGTGTAAAAAACGAAAAGGGATAAAATGATGTTTTCTCAAAGAAAAAAGCTTTTTTATAGTCTACTCATGGCGGTAATACTAACAGCCTGTTCAGACTCGCAAGATAAAAAAGAACCCAAAATATCTTTTCCCACAGTCCGTGGTGAGGTTCGTCTAGCGTTTGACTCACCCAAAAAAGCTTACATAAAAACGACCATCTTAAGCTTAACCCAACATCCATTATTAGAACCCTTAACTGGAAAAATTACTTATGACGAAAGTGTAACATCACGTATTAGTTCGCCCGTCTCTGGGCGCGTTATTGCTAATCCGATTGCTCTGGGAGCGCAAGTTCAAACCGGAACAACTTTGTTAGAATTAGACAGCCCAGATGCCGCAGCAGCCGAAGCAGATTATGCAAAAGCTCAAGCAGATTTAATATTAGCTAAAAAAGACTTTATTCGCCAAAAAGAACTCTATGAAGGGAAAGCAGTTTCTCAGAAAGAACTGGAAAGATCACAAGATGACTTTAATGCGGCTCTTAGCGAAGTACAGCGAGCGCAAGATCGCTTAAAAAACTTACATATAAGCGCACAACAGCACGATGGTCGATTTTCTTTAAAATCTCCAATTACTGGAGCTGTCGTTGAGCGCAATGTTAACCCAGGCATTGAGGTACGTCCCGATCGAGATGTACCACTTTACGTCATTTCAGATACCAAAAAGCTAACGTTAATCATGGCTATTTTTGAAGTCAATCTAAGTAAAATAAGATTAGGACAGAAATTGTCTATTTCAGTACCGGCGTATCCTGACAAAACTTTTCCTGCGACAGTGCAATATATCGGTCAGGTTTTAGACGAGAAAACGCGCTCTATTCAGGTTAGATGCGATTTACCCAATAATGATGGCCTATTACTGCCCGGCATGTACGCCACCATTAACGTAGAAAGTGACCCTAACGACCTGGCTATTGTTATTCCTCTAACCGCCGTATTTACAGAGGGTGATACCGATTTTGTATTCATTGCCATTGACGAAAATAACTATCAGCAACGTCCTGTAGAAATTAGCCTACGACTAAAAGACAAAGCGGTAATCATGAAAGGGTTAAATGCCAATGAGAAATTAGTCAGTGAAGGGGCGCTAACACTTCGTTCGGAAGAACAAATCGAAACCGATAGCGATAAAAAATAACCCTAACTAGAAACATAGAAACATGATTGAACGTCTTATTGCCTTTTGTCTCCAGCAGCGGCTGATGGTTATTGGTGCGACTATGGCTATTGCCATTTCAGGCATCATAGCCTTTGAAAATTTACCGGTACAAGCTTTTCCCGATGTACAAAACGTGTTTGTACAAGTGGTCACTCAATATCCTGGCCAAGCACCTGAAGAAGTTGAAAAGTTTGTCTCATTACCCATTGAACGAGTAATGAATGGCTTACCGCATCTAATGAATATGCGTTCAGTGTCTATTTTCGGTTTATCGGTCGTTACCTTAACTTTCGATGACAATGCTGAGGATTATTTTTCCCGTCAACAAGTATTGGAACGACTTCGGCGTGCCTACCTTCCGAGTGAAAGCGATACACAGCTTGGCCCATTATCGACGGGTGTTGGTGAGATATTACGTTATGTCATTGAGGCCAAAAATCTCTCTTTAATCGAACAGCGAGCTCTACAGGATTGGGTTATTGAACCTAAAATTCGATATGTACAAGGTGTTGCAGATGTTGTTTCCTACGGCGGTGGTGTTAAAGAGTACAAAGTTTCAGCTAAAGCAGATCGCCTTAAAAATTACCACGTCGATCTAAAACAAATATTTGATGACATCTCCAATAACAATAATAATACAGGAGGTGGCTATATTGAATACGGTGATGAAGCGCTGGTTGTAAGAGGTGTAGGTTTATTAAAATCCGCTGAGGAAATCGGTGAGATTGTAGTCGATAGCAATGATGGTGTACCTGTTCGTATTAAAGATGTCGCTGATATTAGTGTTGGCCCACAGCCTCGTACCGGTATTGTGGGAATGAATCAACGCGATGATATTGTTGAAGGTATTGTATTACTTATTAAAGGGAGTGATGCTGTCAAGGTACTTGAGGGCGTAAAAGCAAAAATCAAAGAACTGAATGAATTTGGTTTACCACCCGGCGTCAAAATTGTACCCATTTATGACCGTACTGAACTGGTGGATCATACAGTGCATACCGTCGAACACAATATGCTCGAAGGTGCTACGCTCATTATGATTATCCTATTGGTCTTTTTAAGACGTTTTATGGCAGCATTTTTAGTCACTCTTATCATTCCTTTATCTTTATTATTTGCCTTTATTCTAGTGGATTTGGGCGGGGTCTCAGCAAACCTTATCTCACTAGGCGCTATTGACTTTGGTATCATTGTCGACAGTGCTGTAGTTTTAGTTGAGGCTGTCATGGTGCAAGTCACTTTAGACTTACACCGAAATGCGGATATGCGTCATTTGCGACAAACACTGGTTATTACAGCCACTGAAATGGGCAGACCTATTCTATTCTCAAAAGCCATTATTATTATTGCTTTTTTACCCATTTTTACTTTCCAACGGGTAGAAGCCAAAATTTTTTCTCCCATGGCTTACACGCTCAGTTTTGCGCTAATAGCTTCCATGCTCTTCAGTCTGACGTTTGTACCTGCCATGCTGACTTATCTATTAGGTCCGAAAATGGCTGAAAGCCATAATCCGTTGGTTGCAGCAATGGAAAAACATTATCGTAGCATGCTTGAATGGGTGCTTAGACACGCTAGAACTGTCTTTATTTCAGCGATCGCTGCATTAGTTCTAAGTTTTATGTCGGTAAAGTTAATTGGCACTGAATTCATGCCTAAGCTGGATGAAGGTAATATCTGGCTTACTATAACCTTACCTACCCCAGTTTCACTAACGACGGCAAAAGAAGTTGAACAAAAGGTTCGAAATAAACTGGAAGCATTTTCCGAAGCCAAGATGGTTTTGACTCAGTTAGGTCGTCCAGAGGATGGTACTGACCCAAAAGGCTTCAATAATCTTGAAGTACTGATTGATCTCAATCCCAAAGATACCTGGCGTTATAAGAAAAAAGATCAATTAGTTCAGGCAATGGATAAAGAGCTTGCTATTTTTCCTGGGATACTGACTAATTTTTCGCAAGTTATTCAGGATAACGTCGAGGAAGCTATTTCTGGTGTTAAAGGTGAAATCGCTATCAAAATATTTGGTAGTGACTTAAAAATCCTACAAGACCGCGCTGATCAGGTCACCCATATTTTGGCCTCTATTCAGGGCGCTACGGATGTCGCTGCCGAACAGCAGGCAGGATTAGCCCAAGTAATGGTAGAAATTGATAGAGCCAAAGTATCCCGTTATGGTATCAATATCTCTGATGTCCAACGTGTTATGGAAATTGGTATGGGTGGTAAGGCGGCATCGCAATTTCTTGAAGGTGAGCGGCGTTTTGATATTACGCTACGTTACGAAGAAAACGCTCGCAATTCAGTGGCTAGTTTAGAAAACTTAATGGTACAAACACCTGACAGAGTAAGTATTCCATTGTCAGAACTTGCCACGATTAAAATTAATCAGGGAGCATCGAGAATCAGTCGTGAAGACAATATGCGCAGAATTGCGATTAAGTGTAATTTGATTGACCGGGATCAGGGTAGTTTTGTAGCAGAAGCCCAGAAGAAAGTTGCTGCTCAGGTTGATTTACCCACTGGATATCATATAGTCTGGAGTGGTCAGTTCGAGAATCAACAACGCGCCATGAAGCGATTAGCTATTATCGTACCCATTAGCTTAGGACTTATTTTTGTTTTATTATTCTGGGCTTTTATGTCAATTAAGAATGCTCTATTGATTCTTATGAACGTGCCTTTCGCAATGATCGGTGGTATTCTTATCCTATTAGCAACAGGCATTAATTTAAGCGTTTCGGCTGCAGTCGGGTTTATTGCACTCTTTGGTATCGCGGTTCAAAATGGCGTTATTCTGGTTTCTCAACTCAATAAACTACGTAGAGAAGGCCAATCACTTCATGATGCGATTGTAAACGGTTCAGTTAGCCGTTTGAGACCTGTTGTGATGACCGCTATGATGGCAATGTTGGGGCTTTTCCCGGCTGCACTCTCAACCAGTGTGGGTTCAGAAACAGCAAAACCTTTTGCTGTTGTTATTATTGGTGGACTACTGACAGCAACGCTACTGACGCTTACGTTATTACCAGCGCTGTATCGATATTTTGCAGAACCCGATGAACTTTAAAGGAGATTTATGAAAGAAATACGCGCCTTTATTCAGCCTCATAAACTGGGGCGTGTTACCATGGCACTATTAGAAATTAATGGATTTCCAGGTATGACAGTCATTGATTGTGGTGGTTTCGGGCGCGAAAGAACTCAACATATTCAAGATTACAAGCCATTCCTGCCCAAAAAACGCATTGAGATCTTTGCACCCGATAACTTGGTCGACATTATTTTTGAAACCATTATGCTGTCTGCCTTTAGTGGGCAGCATGGTGACGGTAAAGTCTATATTATTGATGTATTAGAAGGTGGCCGGGTGAGTACTCATGAAAGAAATCCTGACTTGGGATAAAATTATTAATAATGCTGTCATTAAAGTTTGGTAGGATTTACTAGGGTAAAAATGGATCATCAGCTATGTATTATTCATTTATTATCGGATAATTCCTAAAGCAATCATGCTTATTCTCTACATCAACAAATCTGGTGCGATAGCTCTAAAAAATGTTTAACTTAATAACATCTTTAAGAAAATTACTCTTTTGCACTGTATTTTTGACAACGTCAGCACAAGCAGAAAACTACCCAGATTTAAATGATGATGGCGAGTTTTCACTCATGGGCGCCTTATCTGATCATGGCTTACACAATATTAAGGATGAACGCTGGAACTTCTATACGCAAGCAACTTATATTTCCAGTTGGAAACAGGCATTCCCAGCGGCCTATACTAATTTAAACGGTTCTCCTAATTCGTTACTACCCGGAGCAGAGCGTGGTTTTACTGGAACAACGACCTTCTACGTTGGCGTTAAAGCCTGGACAGGTGCAGAACTCTATGTAGCGCCAGAAATGATTTCTGAGCGACCTCTTTCGGGACTAAAAGGTATTGGCGGAAGTATTCAAAATTTTGAACTACAAAAAAATGGTACGGAACATTCTACTTGGTATCCATCAAGAGCCATCTACAGACAAACCCTCTCATTTGGTGGCAAACAGAGTAGTGTTAACTCTGGCCCTATGCAGTTAGCCGGGACTGTTGATAGTCATCGCTTTGTTTTTACTGCCGGTACTTTTAGTATTCTCGATATGTTTGATAAAAACACTTATGCGGGCGATCTTCGTCGTCAATTTGTCAATATGGCTTTTTTAACCAATGCTGCCTACGACTTTGCAGCCGACGCACGGGGCTACACGACCGGCCTGGTAGGTGAGTTTTATTATGATGACTGGGCTTTTAGATTTGCTCGGCTAGCCGGCCCTAAAAATCCTAACGACTTATTCTTGAATTTTCAGATGTTAAGTCACTATGGCGATCAAATAGAACTGGAACATAAACATGTGATCCACGATCAACCGGGAGCAATAAAAATCCTGGGGTATAGAAATCAGGAAAACTCAGCGAGTTATACGGATGCCATTGCGGCATTTAAAGCTGATCCGTCAAAGAATGCAACAACCTGTACCGGATATAATTATGACTCTAGTAATGCCAACGCACCGGATCTTTGCTGGGCCAGAAAATCAAATATAAAAATGGGTATCGGTATCAATATGGAACAGAGCATCACTCAAGATATCGGTGTCTTTTTTAGAGGTATGTATTCAGATGGCAGAACTGAAGTTTATTCTTATGTACCAGCCGATCGATCACTCTCTTTTGGTACTGCCATCAAGGGATTGCGCTGGGGAAGGGAAAAAGACACCATAGGACTTGGTTATGCACAAAGCTGGCTTTCAAAAGATCACGTCAATTATCTAAATATGGGGGGGATTGATGGCTTCATCGGTGATGGAAAAATTAATTACAAACCCGAACAAGTCGTTGACATTTACTATCAATGGCATGCTATCAAATCGACCTGGCTAACGTTTGATTATCAGTATCTAGCCAATCCTGCTTTTAATGCGGATCGTGGGCCAGTTAATATTTATAATGCCAGAGTGCATTTTGAACTGTAAAAAATAAAGCGTATCTCCCACCTGCGCCGCTATGTGCCTTCGTCCTTGAACCGGAGGTTCAAGTGGGAACTTAACCATTACGTCAGGCTTCCCATATAAAATGGGCATGCACACCAGCAAAGGAGTTGGCTCCCGGGGTTAATACAGGTTCAGGAAACACCCGGCACACTCTCGAACGCTACAGGAGATACAGGTGTTTATTGTAGCGTGTTTAGTTCTTTTCTAAAACGTTTTCTATTCTTTCAGATAATTTATCAAGGCAATCGTTGAGTTTTTTATTCAGTCGAGCATTTTCGTTTTTTGCTGTTTGAAGCTCGTGTGCCAGGTTAAGAGCCGCCATAACTGCGACTCTGTCAGGCCCTGCGACCTTGCCTGAGTCACGCATTCTTCTCATTTGTAAATCAAGTTGCTGTGCAGAATAAATCAGGTCATCTTGATCCTCAAGGTCACAGGCTATTCTATATTCTTTCCCCATAATCATTAGCGAAACATGTTGCGGTTTTTTATTCACGAGCCTGGCTCCATCACTTTTAGTTTTGTAATCATTGTGTCCACTCTAGCCTTAGCTAAAGTCGCTTTTTCGAGTAATTCAACTTTTTCTTGCGTTAAATTGGTTAGTTTAATCTTTAAATGACTATTCTCATTTTTCAAATATTGATATTGTTTAATCAACTCATCCAGTTTATTCTCAAAGTATTTTAATTCTATGGGTAAATTAATTTCTGTCATAGTGACCACTGAGGTTTTACAAGTAATCCGATATTTTTTATGAGTAATGATAAACTCTAATCAAGTGAACAAATATTAAACACATCCCCTATCAATGGTAGCATAAGCGACTTTTTTATTTTAATGATAGTGATATTATCATGACCTATAACAGATGTAACAAAATAATTATAAACATTGATACGGATCTTTCTGCCGCTGAAGCACATGGCATGGCAATAGGTATGCTCTCTGTCAATGAACAAACTGGATACGAATCGTGGTTGACCGAACTCCTAGCGAATAATGAATCTCTCAGTGATGATAATAAATCGTTATTGATAACGCTGTTTGAAGAAACTCGACGATTATTCTTTAGTGAAGAATTTGAATTCGACTTATTTCTACCCGAAGTAGACATGCCTTTAAGCTTACAAGTTCAAGCTTTAACAGATTGGTGTAGAGGTTTTTTATTGGGTTTTGGATCAAAGCCCGCCTCACACTATTCAAGAGATGCCTTGGAAATTCTAAGAGATATTACTGAGTTTACCAAACTTGATACAAATGTCGAAGGCGAAGATGATGAAAATGATTTTGTCGAAATCATAGAATATTTAAGATCCGCTGTATTATTATTGCGAGATGAATTAGCCTATAGCCACAATGACATGAGTGCATAACGGTAAACAAATGAAGCAAAGTGAATTTAAAAAACGACGTAAGAAGCTAATACAACACATTGGAAAGGGCGCTATTGCCCTCATTGGTAGCGCGTCTATAAAGATACGGAATAGGGATGTCGATTATCCATTCAGACAGGATAGTGATTTTTATTATTTAACGGGCTTTAATGAACCGGATGCCTTAGCTGTGTTTATTCCAGAACGAAAAGAAGGCGAATATGTTTTATTTTGCCGTGAATTTGATGAAAAGAAGGCTATCTGGGAAGGGGCACATGCAGGCCTAGAGGGAGCAAAAGCCGATTATGACGCAGATGAAGCGTTTTCTATTGAAGATTTAAATAAAATGCTGCCTGGGTTTTTAGAAAATAAAGCTAAAGTTTTTTATCCTATAGGACGAGATTCAGAACTTGATAATAAGTTATTAGCCTGGATTAATAATATTAAAAATCGGTCAAGATCAGGTGTTACAGCGCCCAGCGAGTTACATTCTCTAGATCTGATACTGCACGAGATGCGCTTATTCAAAAGTGATAAAGAACTTAAGCTGATGCGTCATGCCGCTGAGGTTTCTGCTGCTGCCCATGTTAAAGCGATGCAAGCATGTAAAGCAGGACTCTTTGAGTATCAAATAGAAGCCGAGCTTATCCATCATTTTATCCAAAATGGCCTGCGAGCGGTTGCTTATCCCTCGATTGTAGCCGGCGGAAAAAATGCTTGCACGTTGCATTACACTGAAAACAACTCAACATTAAAAAGCGGTGATTTATTGCTCATTGACGCAGGGGCTGAATGTGATCATTACGCAGCAGACATCACTAGAACTTTTCCTATTTCTGGTCGTTTTAGTGAACCACAAAAGCAATTATACCAATTGGTTTTAGATGCCCAAGCGGCGGCACTGGAACAGATTCAACCCGGCTTACCCTGGAACCAGGCACACGATGCCTCTGTTGAAGTGCTGACGAAAGGTTTAGTTGAGCTAGGCCTATTAAAAGGTAAGTTAAAAAAGCTTATTAAAGATGAAAAATATAAACCGTTTTATATGCATCGAATTGGACATTGGTTGGGTATGGATGTACATGATGTAGGTGATTACAAAGTTAATCAGGAATGGCGATTATTAGAAGCAGGCATGGTGTTAACGGTAGAGCCGGGATTATACATTCCTGCTGATTGTAAAACGGTTGATGAAAAATGGCGAGGCATAGGTATTCGTATTGAAGATGATGTGCTAGTGACCCCACAAGGCCATGAAATTCTAACTGGCGGTGTGCCTAAATCCATATCAGAAATTGAAGCATTAATGCAGGCCATATAATGCAACAGAATTATGACTTAATTATTGTCGGTGGTGGTTTAGCGGGAAACTGCCTAGCGCTGTCCCTTAAGGACAGCGGTTTAAACATAGCCATCATTGAAGCTAATACCCGTGAACAGCTCAAGACCGCTCACGCAGGTGATAGAGCCTTAGCTTTAGCAGCAGGCACTGTCATGATGCTGGAGAAATTAAACAGTTGGCAAGGCATCAGTCATGCCGCGACCGCTATAAAGCAAATTCATATTTCTGATCAAGGACATTTTGGAAAAACCCGCTTATCTGCAGAAAAGGAGCAGGTTGAGGCACTCGGTTATGTGATCACTGCCCGAGCTATTGAAACGTATCTGGCTAATCTTGTCATTGAAGCCGGTATAACGGTTATTTCTCCTTCTAGAGTCGTTGGTTTAATATCCAGTGATAAAGAAGTTTATGTCAATTTAAAGCAGGGTAATGAATCCATCAACCTGACAGCCCAATTACTCGTAGGAGCAGATGGAGGCTCTTCTTCAGTACGAAAATTACTTGATATTCCTCAACACATAACCGAGTATGGGCAAACAGCCTTAGTCACTACCGTGCAATTAACACTTCCGCATAAAAATACGGCTTTTGAGCGATTTACTTCCTCTGGCCCTCTCGCGCTATTACCTATTGGAAAAAATCAATGTGCAGTGGTCTGGACACGCACAAACGAAGATGCAGATGCGTTAATGCTAGGCAGTGAAGCCAGTTTTTTGGCCGAATTACAGCAATGTTTTGGTTTTAGGTTAGGCGCATTAAGTTTAACAGCTCCGCGACGAGCTTTTCCTTTAGCTCTTATTCGTGCCGATAAAATGGTCTCTGGTCGAGCGGTTATTATTGGTAATGCTGCCCACCAACTTCATCCGGTTGCAGGACAAGGCTTTAACTTAGGTTTGCGGGACGTCATACATTTAGCTGAAAGACTATTAGAGCAAATTAAACAGCATAAAGACATTGGTTCAAGTGATTTTTTGAATGAATACGCAAACTCTCGAAAAAAAGATCATGATCTCACCATTGGCTTTACTGATACCGTCGTGAAAATTTTCTCTACCGAATGGTTGGTAATGACTGCGGTTAGAAATATTGGCTTGACGTTACTGGATCAGATTCCTAGCGCGAAATCAATACTCACTCGTCAAGCTATGGGGCTTACAGATCTTACTACAAATAAAAATAAATAAGCAAAAACTGTCTATTTAAAAATATCTGTAGAGCAGAATGAGCATTAAATCTCCGCCCTACAAATACAATACAGCCAGTTAAGAAGTGAATACGTTCAATACCACTCCCTTGATAATCTCTGACCGTTTACTTCGATTTTGTCGCTTTAGTCGGTTCAACGACAACTTTGGCTTCTGCTGCGGCTTTAGGCTCAACAACGGCTACAGGCTCCGCAACAGGAGAGTCACTCAGCAGAATGTCTTTTTTGTTTTTATCCAGGGTCTTTTGACCAATGCCTTTTACATTAGTCAAATCTTCAACGGCATTGAATACGCCTTTTTCCGTTCTATATTTAACAATGGCCTCTGCTTTTTTGATACCAATACCTGTCAAGGCATCAGCAATAGATTTAGCGTCTGCAGTGTTAATATTAACCGGTGTTGCCATTACATTAGAAACAAAGAGTAACAACATTAATAGCATTAATTTTTTCATGAGTTTTCCTAAGATTAATTAAACTTCCAAAAACAATATGGTTATCGAAAGTTAAATAACGACATTGCTTGTACATGAGTCTAGCCCTCTATAAAGGAAAACACAAAGTAATATCCACGTTATTTAAATATTTATTCCTGTATGACGCATTCGCGTATTTAGAGAATACGGAGTTAACACATTATTGAAAAGCCAACCACTTGATAACAGACCCTATTTTTCATACCCGTAACCTTATATTCACAATTCGTCATTAAAATATCTTGCAGTCTACAAAGGACAAGGTGTAATCTGCACGCCGGTTAGGCCATAAAAAGCATTCAAATAGTCTGACTTTCTTAGAATTATGTTATAACCTGTGTTTTTAACACTCTGATGTCAATAAGCTTACAGCCGAATGATGGTTTGCTAATTGACTGTAGGTGAATATTAAAATAATAATGCTCTATCACAAAACCCATTGTTAAATATACCCAGGAAGAGGCCTCGCTAAAGATGGTGGACAAGCCTTTTTTCACGGATAGTTTATTGATAGGTAATAATGCCCCGAGCATAACATAACCCTTAATCAAGAGAAGTAAACAATGTCTAATTTTCCAATCGATCTAGGTACCTATAAGCGTATAACCTTAGATCCCAGTATTAACAAATTAACTACCGAACAAAGAGACAGCCTTAAACACAATATTCAGCTTTGTCGCGATGCGATTGTATTCTTTACCGCGACTGGTGCAGCCAGAGGCGTGGGTGGACACACCGGCGGCCCTTACGATACAGTGCCTGAAGTAATGATTTTGGATGCTTTGTTTCGTGGCTCTGAAAGCGGCTTCGTACCCATATTTTTTGATGAAGCTGGACACCGTGTTGCAACTCAATATTTAATGTCAACGTTAAACGGTGACTTACCCGCTGAACGCCTCGTAGAATACCGTGCAGCTCACTCGCATTTACCCGGTCACCCTGAACTGGGCTTTACTCCTGGTGTAAAATTTAGCTCAGGTCGTTTAGGACACATGTGGCCTTATGTCAATGGTGTCGCTATCGCAAATCCCAGTAAAGTCGTTTTTTGTTTAGGTTCTGATGGTTCACAACAAGAAGGTAATGATGCAGAAGCAGCCCGTTTAGCCGTTGCTCAAGGCCTTAATGTTAAACTGATTATTGATGACAACGATGTCACTATTGCAGGCCACCCTTCTAAATATTTAACCGGTTGCACCACGGCTAAAACTTTAGCAGGTCAAGGTGTTACCGTATTAGAAGGTGATGGTGAAGATCTTGATGATCTTTATAAACGTATCTGCCAGGCAGTCAACACGGACGGCCCTGTTGCTGTTATTAACCATCGTCCTATGTGCCCTGGCATTGTCGGTCTTGAAGGTTCAACACACGGTCATGACGTTATCTCTGTTAAAGTCGCTGTTGAATACTTAGAGTCTCGTGGACAGCAAGCCGCAGCGGATCACTTAAAAACAATCAAAGCACCTAAAAATGATGCGGTATTCTTAGGCTCAAGCGATAAATGGGATGCTAACCGTAATGTCTTCGGTGATGCTGCTGTTGAAATTCTAGGTCGTTTAAGTGAAGCAGAACGTAAAGAAAAAGTACGTGTGGTTGATAGTGATCTAGAAGGCTCTTGTGGCTTATTTAAAATTCATGCAGCTTACCCTGAAGTATTTATTTCATCAGGTATCATGGAGCGCGGTAACTTCTCTGCGGCGGCTGGTTTTGGTATGGAAGCAGGCAAACAAGGTATTTTTGGTACCTTTAGTGCGTTTTTAGAAATGCTGTTGTCTGAAATTACTATGGCGCGTTTGAATAATTCTAACGTACTGAGCCATTTCTCACATTCAGGTATTGACGATATGGCGGATAACACCTGTCATTTTGGTCTCAACAACCTGTTTGCAGATAATGGTTTAAGCGATGGTTATGATACTAACCTGTATTTCCCTGCTGATCCTTTGCAAATGAAAGCCTGTTTAGAAACTATCTTCTTTAATCCTGGCTTACGGTTTGTATTCTCAACCCGCTCTAAAGTACCGACTATTTTAAATACGGACGGTGAAGATTTCTTCGGCGGAGATTACAAATTTGTGTCTGGTAAAGATGAAGTGATTCGTGAAGGTACACAAGGCTACATCGTCAGCTTTGGTGAATCTTTATACCGGGCACTGGATGCCGTAGAACGTTTGAAGCTGGAAGGGATTGATGTTGGCTTGATCAATAAACCCACCTTAAACGTCATCGATGAAGACATGCTGGCTAAAATTGGTAAAGCACCGTTTGTTCTAGTGGTCGAGTCTTATAACAAAAAGACAGGCTTAGGTAGTCGTTTTGGTTCATGGTTACTTGAGCGTGGCCTAACACCCAAATTTGCCCATATTGCAACGCATAAAGAGGGTTGTGGCGGCCTGTGGGAACAATTCCCACATCAGGGTATTGATCCAGCCGGCATCATTGCCAAAACAAAAGAATTGTTGGGTTAATTAGCTTAATGCATTAAAAAGGGCGCTCTAGGGCGCCCTTTTTTTATAAGGGCATAAACTATAAATTAATGATTGCCCCAATCGACCCAGCCCATTTGGGCAGACACTAATACAATAATACCAAAAGCAATCCGGTACCAGGCAAATACAGTGAAGTCATGGCGGCTAATAAAACGGATTAAGCCCCGAACCGCAATAAAAGCACTGATAAAGGAAACTGTACCACCCACCGCAAATAATGCTAAATCATCAATACTAAATAAATCCCGATTCTTATAAACATCATAGAAGGTTGCAGCAAACATCGTAGGAATGGCGAGAAAAAAAGAAAACTCAGTAGCGGCACGACGCGATAGTCCAAAAAACAAGCCACCAATAATGGTTGCACCTGAACGTGAAGTGCCAGGAATCATGGCTAGTGCTTGTGCAAAGCCCACTTTCAAAGCATCACGCCAAGTTAAGTCATCCACTGTTTCAGCATGCACCTCGTGCTGACGTTTTTCTGCCCATAGAATTAAAAAACCACCAATAATAAAAGCTGATGCTACTACAAAGGGATTAAACAGGTATGATTTGATTTGTTTTAAGAACAAAAAGCCTAATATCGCAGCTGGCATGAACGCAATGATCAGGTTAGCCGCTAAACGTTGTGATGCCTGCTCTGATGCAATACTAATCACAGTGTGAGTCAGTTTTGAACGATACTCCCAGACCACCGCTAATATGGCTGCAAACTGAATAGCAATTTCAAATACTTTGCCTTTATCATCGTTAAAGTTGAGTAATTGCCCGACTAAAATTAAATGGCCTGTGGATGAAACTGGAAGAAACTCTGTTAGTCCCTCGACCAGACCAAGAATTATTCCATTGATTAATAAACCAAGATCTAACATAAATACTTATCTCTTCATGGAGTCAAAAAATTCAACATTTGTTTTAAAGTCTTTAAGCTTCCCTAGCAGGAATTCTGAAGCTGCCGTTTCATCCATTGGCTGCAGGATTTTACGTAAGATCCAGGTTTTTTGTAAGGTATCAGAATCAACCAGATACTCTTCACGACGTGTTCCTGAGCGATTGATATTAATAGCCGGGTAAATTCTCTTTTCAGCAATTTTCCGGTCTAGATGTAACTCCATGTTGCCAGTACCTTTAAACTCTTCATAGATTACCTCATCCATTCTTGAGCCGGTATCAACTAAAGCAGTTGCAATAATGGTTAAGCTTCCTCCTTCTTCAATATTTCTTGCAGCACCAAAAAAACGTTTGGGCTTTTCCAGGGCATTCGCATCCACACCACCCGTTAGGATTTTTCCCGATGAGGGTACGACCGTATTATACGCCCGAGCTAAACGAGTGATTGAGTCTAACAAAATGACCACGTCGTGTTTATGTTCGACCAAACGCCGTGCTTTTTCAATTACCATTTCAGCAACTTGTACGTGCCTGGTTGCCGGTTCATCAAAGGTACTGGAAATGACTTCACCCCGAACACAGCGCTCCATTTCTGTCACTTCTTCAGGGCGTTCGTCGATTAATAAGACAATCAGATAACATTCAGGGTTTTTTTCTGCTATCGCTTGAGCCAGACTCTGCAATATCATGGTTTTACCGGCTTTGGGAGGTGAAACAATCAGACCTCGCTGACCTTTACCAATGGGGGCTATTAAATCTATTATTCTCCCGGTGAGATCTTCACTACTACCATTTCCCTGTTCCAGTACAAATCGTTGTTTGGCAAATAAAGGGGTCAGGTTTGAAAAGGTGATTTTGTTTTTGGTATTTTCGGGAGGTTCAAAATTGATCTGGTCGACTTTAAGCATCGCAAAATAACGCTCATTATCTTTAGGTGGTCTTATTTTTCCAGTGATAGTATCACCGGTTTTTAAAGAAAATCGTCTAATTTGACTGGGTGAAACATAGATGTCATCGGGACCAGCCAAATATGAACAGCCCGGTGTACGTAAAAAACCAAAACCATCCTGTAAAATTTCTAGCACACCATCACCGGAAATATCATCACCGGCTTTAGCCTGCTTCTTTAATATGGCAAAAATCAAATCCTGCTTACGTGATCTAGCAACATTTTCAAGCCCAAGTGACTCGGCGATTTCAATAACTTCACTAATTTGTTTTAGTTTTAACTCGGTAAGATTCATAAAAAGGTAACTCGAAGAAACGCTGCTAAAGATTAAACCTATAACAACGAGGATAGGATTTATAATTCAGGAATGTAATTGATCGAACGATAAGTTGAGTGCGTAGAATTGTCGCACAGGCTTAAGTATAACTGAAGTATTCAGACCCGTCCAATTTTTGTAACAGATCTGAATAAAAGAAATGCATTTTTAGATATTATTATCAATAAATTTGGCTAATTCCGACTTTGATAAAGCTCCCACTTTAGTTGCTTGAACCTCCCCGGACTTGAATAACATCAGTGTAGGAATACCGCGAACCCCATAAAATTGGGGTGTTAGAGGGTTTTCATCGATGTTAATTTTAACAACGGTCAATTTTCCTTTATACTCTTCGACAATGTTATCCAGAAGCGGCGCAATCATCTTGCAAGGCCCACACCATTCAGCCCAGTAATCAACAAGTACGGGACCAACCGCTTTAATCACAGTAACGTTAAATTCACTATCGCTCACATGAAGGACTGAATCGCTCACTCTATTTCTCCAAAAAATAAAAGGTACAACTATAGGAGGGATAACTCTTCTAGTCAACCAATTTCAAAAATTTCGCACTTATTTCATAATTGATGCCGTTTTGTTAAGGGTGATTATTATCAATGAAGCTAAGATCGAAGGTATATATCCGAGCCAGAAAGCCAAAAAAGAAATTCTCGATAAATTGTCGGTTGTTACTAAAGTAAAATAAATCTTCTGGCGTAGCTGCATAAATAGTTGTTCGGTCAATTACTCTATTAATTCAGGACTTGCAGCATTGGTATTACCAAGCCGAACGGGTCGACTTAACTCAGCCTGCCGACTTGGCGGTAAAAAAATTTAAAACAATACCTTTAGCAGTATATGGTTGGTACTTAAATTAAGGCGCAACAGTGACTTTTTGTACCGCTGTATACTCGCCATTGGCCTCACCTTTGTCCCACCATCTTAACCGATACTCACGTATTTCAGGCGCGTTATCAACCAGCAAAGCGCGTTCATCGTACCAGGGTTTCGTGACTGCAATCCCCAAAACCTCCCACTCACCGTTATTACGGCGGCTCTCGACTACCACTCCACCGTGACTGTATTTGGTAAAGGTCAATTTAACTCGTTCAATGGTAGGCCCGCGTTCTGTGGTCACAGTAAAATCAGGCACATCAGAGTCAGCCGTGCTTTGAGTCCCTATAATACCTAAATCTTTACCTACCACCAGGTTATAAGTTGCGGCCATTTTAATGCGTTGGATCAGATTAAATAAGCGCGTTAAAACACCGGGTAACACCGGCACAGGCTCTGGGTCAAATACCACATGGACGGGTAACGCAACCAGCTCACTACCTGAGCCAGTGCCAATCAGCGCTTTAAAAGCCGACGCTTCCACTGCATTTTTCTGAACGGCGGGGTTCCAACTTTGTACCAGCCAGATATAAAAATCAATATCCGCCAGAGTACTGTTAATTTCATCGAGGGAAAAGCCAAGCTCCACGCGATGAACCGGAAGCTTAGTACGAAAATGAGCCAGCCAAACTGAGCGGTCGGCTTCATTGGTTGGGAAATAGCCTTGATTAGACATAATACTTCAATCCTTTATTAAGAAAACAAAATAACTGGCATTCTCAATGTCTGTAGAGAGAACTCCAGACCTTACGCACACTTATAAAAATTACTTTTGAGCCATCCTTGCTGCTTTGTAGCCGTCTATAATACCTGGAGAGAGAAGGCTAACACCTCTTTGAAACGTATTGGGTAGCTGATATGCCCCCTAATAGGGCTAATAACCCCCCTGTGACAAGCACCGAACGGCTTGAGTAGAGCAAGTTTTGTGGTTTATTCAACCACCAACCCTAAAAATACCCCTAACCATCAGGATCAAGATTCTAAAATCAGTTGCATCACCGCTCTATTAACAACTAAAACAGGTACAAATAGTGCCAATACCCAGCAAAACATAACTGACACCGAGACTATAGGCCTTATTTTAGATAAGGGATAGTTAAAAAATGTTTTATTTTCAGGATAATACGAGAAAAGGCTTCTGAGTGGTTGATATGTAACGGAACTATTTATTTTTGAGGATGAAAATTAAGTGAGTCCATGAATGGGTTTCATCGATCACTTTAGGGGTGTTTTTTGAATCATAGTGAGTAGGGGCGTTATTTGCTATGATGCCTTCATTATAGTTTGCCAGCAACTCGCGATAGCCACTTTAAATAGGATCAGCATGAGCTTTAACGAAAATACCCGAGTCAAGATTCCGGCGATATTGCATTTATGTCGTTTAGGCTATTCTTATCTATCGTTAAATCAAACACCGCGAGACGAGAGCACTAATATCTTTACTGATATATTTTCAGCCAGTCTTTTAAAAATAAATCCCGATAGCGATGCCAGTGCCATTAATAGAACTTTTGAAAATGTATCGCTGGTTTTAGAAAATGAAGACTTAGGCGAAGGCTTTTACAGTCTACTGACCGCCACCTCTGGCATAAGGCTGATTGATTTTAAAGATTTCAGTAACAATACCTTTCATGTGGTCACTGAACTGACTTATAAAAATGCGGAGGACGAATTTCGCCCCGATATTACTTTATTGATTAATGGGATGCCCTTGGTTTTTATAGAAGTCAAAAAACCTAATAATCATGAAGGCATCTTGGCCGAAAGGAACAGAATCAATACCCGTTTTAAAAATAAAAAGTTTCGTAAGTTTATCAACCTGTCACAAATCCTGGTCTTTTCCAATAATATGGAATATGACCTTGAATCCATTGAGCCTATTCAAGGTGCGTTTTATTCGTCAACCTCGTATTCCAATGCTAATTTTAATTGTTTCAGAGAAGAACAGACTTTTGATTTACAAACGCTATTAGCGCCCGAAAAGGATGAACTAGAGAACGAGGTATTACAGGATAACAATCTGTTAACCATTAAACACACGCCCGAATTTATCACGAATAAAAACCCCAAATCGCCTACTAATCGGCTATTAACGTCGCTCTTTTGCAAAGACAGACTGGCGCTGCTGTTAAAGTATGGACTGGCTTATGTACAGGAAGCTAAAGGTCTTGAAAAGCATATCATGCGTTATCCGCAATTATTTGCCACCCAAGCCATAGAGCGAACCCTTGAAAGTGGTTTAAAAAAAGGCATTATCTGGCATACACAAGGTTCAGGTAAAACCGCCTTATCGTATTACAACGTGCATTATTTAACCGATTATTTTCAGCAGAAAGCCATCGTCCCCAAGTTTTATTTTATTGTGGATCGACTTGATCTAATGGAGCAAGCCAAGAGCGAATTTTCTAGTCGTGGCTTGATCGTACACAGTATTAATTCAAAAGACGATCTGGTTAAAAACTTTAGACTCAAACAGGCCATCCATAATTTATCGGGTAAACGGGAAATTACCGTTGTCAATATTCAAAAGTTTAAAGATGATAGCCATGTCCTCAAGTTTAATGATTACGATATCAACAGCCAACGTATTTACTTTTTGGATGAAGTCCATCGCAGTTACAACCCGACGGGCAGTTTCTTAGCTAATCTGATTAACTCAGACAGAAATGCCATTGTGATTGGCTTAACAGGCACACCACTGATTGCCAGTGACCGACGTTCTCGCGATACTTTTGGCGATTACATCCACAAATATTATTACAACGCCTCTATTGCCGACGGTTATACCTTAAAACTCATACGAGAAGGCATAGAAACCAAATACCAACTGGAATTACAGCAAGCCTTAAAAGAGGTCGAGGTATTAAAAGGCACCACCGATAAGCGTCAACTTTATGCCCATGAAAAATTTGTAGAACCCTTATTGGATTATATCGTTGAAGATTTTGTCCAGAGCCGAAACCGGTTAGGTGATCAAACCATGGGCGGTATGATTGTCTGTGATAGCTCAGCACAGGCCAGAAAGTTATTTGAGATTTTTATCAGCAAATACAACCCGACCCAAAAGACCATTGAAGAAGTGCCGCTACTCGCAAAGGTTGCAGAAGTCGCTGCCCCTTATCGTAGCTATTTAATAACCCAGCAAAAGCCGCTTATTGCCTCCTTGATGTTGCATGATTTTGGTAGCAAAGCCGATAGAAAACAGGAGGTCTCTGATTTTAAAGACGGTAAAATTGACTTAATCTTTGTCTACAACATGCTACTCACCGGCTTTAATTCCAAGCGACTTAAAAAGCTGTACGTTGGTCGAGTCATTAAAAGTCATAACTTGTTACAAACCTTAACTCGCGTTAATCGACCTTATAAAAATTTTAAATACGGTTACGTGGTTGATTTTGCGGACATCCGCAAAGAATTTGACACCACCAATAAAGCGTATTTTGCTGAACTGCAAGCCGAGTTGGGTGATGAAATGGTCAACTATACTCAGCTTTTTAAATCTAAAGAAGAAATAGAAAGCGAGATCAAGGACATCTACGAGCATTTATATCCTTATGACTTAACCAATGCAGAACATTTCTCACAGCAAATCAGCCAGATTCAAGATCGTAAGACCGTACTGGAAATTAAGAAGTCTTTAGAAAATGCTAAAAACCTGTATAACCTGATTCGCTTGTCCGGTCATTTTGACATTCTGGAAGCCGTCGATTTTAAAAAACTCCATCAGCTTTATAATGAAACCGCACACCATCTTGAACTGCTGAATTTAAAAGAATCTGTAGAGCATAGTGTGGATAACACTAATCTGCTGAATGTCGCTTTAGAAAACGTGTTGTTTTTATTTCGTAAGGTATCAGAAGCAGAAATGGTTATTGCCGATCAGCTTAAAGATACATTGCGTAAAACCCGTGAAGCCTTAAACAGTAATTTTGATCAGCAAGATCCTGAGTTTATAACCCTCTATGAAGAGTTAAAACGCTTGTTTGCTAAAAAGAATCTTGATGAAATAACCCAGGAAGAGATGAAGCAGAACATGACAGCGCTGCAAAAAATACAGGCGGCGGGCGCAGAACTCAATCGAAAAAACAATTTGCTTAAAGCCAAATATAACCATGATGCCAAGTATGCCCGTATTCATAAACGCTTGCTAGAACGGGGCAATCTGGGCCATAAAGAAAGTGAAATAGGCGCCACACTGATGACTATCAAGCAAAAGGCTGATAATAAGATTCTGATGAACAGCAAATTATTGAATAACGAAAATTATTTTCAAGGCCTGATGATGAACGTGGTCTTTGATGGCTTTGAACAATCGCAACTAGACTTGGCACCCGAAACCGCACTGTATATTAACGACTGCTTAGTCAAAGAATACCTAAACGAATATCAAGGCAATCCTCAATGGTAATGCAAGACTTTACAACCCAAACAAAAGCACTGATTGATAACCTGAAAGGTGTTTGTACCTCTTATGGGTTGGGCAATGATGGTAATGAATTTAAAATCATCACCCAGGTTTTTTTATATAAATTCATGAATGACAAGTTTGTGCATGAAGTGAAATCAATCGATGCCAAATTAAAAACAGCCGACAACTGGGAGCAAGCCATTGCCGGTTATACCGATGCACAATATCAATTGTTATTGATGCGGATGAGTCCCGACAGTGCTAAATTAAAGCGGGAACATTACTTATCCAATCTGTTTAACCAACAGGATACCGAAGACTTTGCAAAACTGTTTGATGACACCTTACGCAATATTGCCATTTTTAATAATGACATCTTCTCGGTTAAAACCGGCACCGGTGCCAAGATTACCTTGTTTGATAATGAACTCAGCAATTACATTACCGACAGTTCACAGCGTGATAATTTCTGTAAAGCCATCGTTAATCAATTGGTCAACTTTAGTTTTGAGCAAATCTTTAACCAGAAATTTGATTTCTTCGCGACCATTTTTGAATACCTGATTAAAGACTATAACAAAGATGGCGGCGGTAAATATGCCGAGTATTTTAGTCCTCACGCCGTTTCTATTATTATGGCTTCGATCCTGGTGCCAGAACCGGTCAATAATGTGACCTGCTATGATTGTGCGGCGGGTTCTGGCATGTTATTGATGACCTTGGCGCATGTGATTGGTGTAGACCGGTGTACGATTTATTCTCAGGATATTTCTCAAAAATCCAGCAGCATGTTACGGCTGAATCTGATTTTAAATAATCTGGTGCATTCCATTCAAAACATTATTCAAGGAAACACAATGCTGTTGCCCTACCACAAAGTAGGCGACCAGTTGATGACCTTTGATTACATTGTGTCTAATCCTCCGTTCAAGCTGGATTTTAGTGATTACGTGTCTGACCTTGATAAACCGCAAAACAAAGAGCGCTTCTTTGCGGGGATTCCGAATGTGCCTAATAAAGATAAAGACAAAATGTCGATTTATCTGCTGTTTATTCAACACATCATCGTCTCGTTATCAGCGACCGGTAAAGCCGGGATTGTCGTGCCGACCGGTTTTATTACGGCTCAAAGCGGGATAGAAAAGAAAATTCGTGAAAAGCTGATTGAATCCAGAATGCTTCGTGGCGTGGTGTCCATGCCGAGCAATATCTTTGCCACCACCGGCACGAATGTGTCCATATTATTTATTGATAAAACCAATACCAAAGGCGACATTGTGTTAATGGATGCGTCTAAATTGGGGACTAAAGTTAAAGATGGCAAGAATCAAAAAACACTGTTATCACCCGAAGAAGAACAACTGATTATTAACACCTTTAACCGTCACGAAGCCGTTGATGATTTTACGGTGGTGGTCTCTTACGAGGACATTAAGGCTAAAAACTATTCCTTTAGTGCAGGGCAGTATTTTGATGTAAAGATTGAATATACCGATATTACGCCTGAACAGTTTGCCGAGAAAATGGCGGGCTTTACGAATAATTTAGAGGCGATGTTTAAAGAGTCTGCCCAACTTGAAGTGGATATAAAAACCCAGTTGGCGGGGTTGAAGTATGAGTGATTTAGAAATTGTGCAACAGCCTGTTGGACAAATTCATTGGTTACAGAGTAGCCTCGATGCAATGAAATGGAATCGAGGGCTGTCTAACTCTGCAAATCCTCGATTACGTTGCACTTCATCGAGGCTACTGTCTATCTTCCGTGTTTATTGGAGGGTTGAGGCATGATTGAGAAACTTAAGATTGGAAATATATGTAATATTACAACTGGGAAGTTAGACTCTAATCAATTTGTTTTAGGTGGCAAATATCCATTTTATACGTGCGCTCCGTCTCCTTTGACAATCGATTCCTATTCATTTGATGATTCAGTGATATTAATAGCCGGAAATAATGCGGCTGGTAATTTTCATATCAATCGCTTTGATGGCAAATTTGATGCATATCAAAGAACTTATATTTTAACTGCCAAACCTGATTTTGATTTAGATTACATCTTTTATTCCTTAAAATTAGAATTGAAGCGATTAAAAGAAAAAGCCCAAGGGTCTCAAACTAAATTTTTAACAATGCCTATTTTGAATGATATAAGCATTGCTAAGCTTGATTTATATTCACAACAAAAAATATCCTCTGTCCTTTCAGCCTTAGATTCAAAAATAGAACTCAACAACCGTATCAATACCGAGCTAGAAGCGATGGCGAAAACGCTTTATGACTATTGGTTTGTGCAGTTTGATTTTCCCGATAAAGACGGCAAACCCTACAAAACCAGTGGCGGTAAAATGGTTTGGAATGAGGACTTGAAAAGAGCTATTCCTGAGGGGTGGACATCAGGAACATTACTCGATTTAGGTGAAATAATAGGTGGAAGTACGCCACCAAGAGAAATTGATGATTATTTTACCTCTAATGGTACTGCTTGGATTACCCCCAAAGATTTATCTTTAAATACAGGTAATAAATTTATTACTAGAGGTGAATTGGATGTAAGTGATAAAGGGATAAAAGCGGCTTCCTTAAATATTATGCCTAAAGGAACCATATTGCTTAGCTCAAGAGCTCCCATTGGTTATTTAGCAATTTCAAGAGAGCATGTTACAACTAATCAGGGCTTTAAATCATTTGTACCCAGAAATGGTTATTCAACGGAATATGTTTATTACAGCATCCAAAATATGATTCCAACTATTGAAAACAATTCAGCGGGATCAACATTTAAAGAGGTCTCTGGATCAACTTTAAAAGCAATTAAAGTCGGTTTGCCTGATACAGAGATTATCCAAAATTATACTTCAATGGTTGAAAATATTTTCAACCGACAAGACAATCTTGAAAGACAAAACCAAACTCTTGCCGAACTCCGTGACTGGTTATTGCCTATGCTGATGAATGGGCAGGTACAGGTCAAGAGCCACTACGTATTGAACCGTTAAGATAATTCGAGGTATTTATGAGAATGGTCGGTTAAATTGGTTAGGTGCAAAGCCTGTCATTACCAAAGCCAAAGTGATTGTAGTGTTTGAAGAGGATGATCTGGAAACTAATATCGGTCAGTCGATCAGACAACTTAAAGGCATAGTACCTAAACCAGGCGGAGCCATTAGTCTAGAAGAAATGGATAGCTTTTTTAATCGTGACGATTTAGATGTTGAGTCACCGGAATGGCAGGGTGATGTGCTTTCGGCAAGAAAAAATAAAATTGAAGAGGGCAGGGCTGAGTTTTCCTAAATTGACGAATTAAGATAAAGATGAACTGTAAACTAGCTGGATAGATCCTACCTTACCAACGAATTAATTTTATGCCCTATGTTACCCTTTGCTATGATTAATGCCGAATTGCGTAGGGACAACAACTATGAGTAATGGCGATTTGATGAAAACGCTCCCTGGAAATATAACTCATATTATTCATGCCCACGCCCAAGTTGATGCCATCTATCTTTATGGTTCTCGTGCTAAGCAAACAGCCCATGAAAACAGTGATTGGGATATTGCTGTTATATTTACTGAGTATATCCCGGATGCAAGTGCACGGTTGTTGCGCCCTCAGTGGGTAGAAGCGGCCATTGAGCGCGAATTAAAACTTTATAATCACGTCAGCGTTATTGACTTGGAAACCGCACCGGTCTATTTGCAATACAGCATCTTAATGTCGGCGGTTAAATGGTTTGATCGTAACGTGCCGCACGTTAAACGAGTTGAACAAAGTATTTTGTCAAAATGGGAAAAAGACTATGAGAGATATTGCCTATGAACAGGCATTGCTTCGGCATCAACGAAAAATGTTACGTATCTTAGATGAATATAGCAGTGAAAATGCAGACAAGTGGACGGAACGTGACTTTTTAGCAATACAGCGAGCTTTGCAGGTTTATATTGAATCTTTCATTGGTATGGCACGTTATTTTGTTCAGCAAAAATATACGCTATCTGTCAGTCAATCACGTGAAGCCTTGGACGAATTAAAAAGCCGTGGTGATTTAACGACCTCGCAACATGAAGAGCTACTCAAGATTGTTGGTTTCCGTAACGTGTTAGTGCATGATTATTTAGATTTAAACGACGGCATTGTGCAGGCGGTGGTGACCAAAAAGCATTATGCCATTATGGAAACCTTGTTTTTGGAATGGCGGCAGGCCTTGGAATTACTATAAGTCTCAGCTACAAAGCCAACGATATTACAACAAGAGGGCTTTCTTATTCATGATAATTTAGACACTAAATCACCGGAATGGCATGGGACATGGCGTTCCCAGCATTGAATATCGTATTACCCGGTCTATGTCGTAAATCATCCAGTTAATCACGTAATTGTCGGAATAATGGCATTATCCTAAAGATGTTTTTAACCTAAACAAATCTATCTTACTCATATTTAACACAAAATATTTCTTATGATACTGGCTTAAAATTTGCATTTCTTACTTGTAATGACCATAGCGTCTTATCCCACAATCTGAAGCACGGGTGATTTATGAGTAAAATAGGCATATTTTTTGGAACAGATACCGGTAGTACACGTTTAGTCGCTAAAAAGATCTACAGTTTGTTAGGTGAAGAACTGGCCGACAAACCTAAAAATATCAACCGTACAACAATCACCGAATTATTAAAGTATGATGCCTTAATTCTGGGCACACCCAGTTATGGGGTGGGTGATTTACCGGGGCTTGCGGTCGGCTGTATGGAAGCGAACTGGCAGGAGTTTGTGCCTTATCTGGATGATGTCGATTTAAAAGGTAAGCGTGTGGCTTTATTTGGTTTGGGTAATCAGGAACGGTATGCGTCTCGCTTTGCCAGTTCCTTGATTCAGTTATATCGGGTATTTTATGGTTACGGCGCCACCATAATAGGCTCGTGGAGTACAGAAGGTTATCAGTTTAAACATTCTGATTCGATTATCGATAATCAGTTTGTGGGGTTGGTGCTAGACCAACGGACGCAACCCTTCTTAACGGAAGAGCGGGTTAAAACCTGGCTGTCAGAGATAACACCACAGTTGTTGCCTGATTCGGCAAAGTCAGTTTAACTATACGATCCGTTAGCTTTCTACCGGATTAACCGTCAACTCATGCAACTGCATGTTAATCATTTTAAGGGTTGCTAATATTCCGGCAAATACCTGATTAGCATGCACCGCTAAGGTTTTACGAAGCTCACCCCCACAATCCCAAGTAATTACACATTCTGTAAGTGCATTAGTATTACCGCCTCTGGGAATACGAACTTCATAATCCAGCAAAGCCGGCAAGGTGTAATTATGATGCTTCATCACTTTATTAATGGCATCGATAAAGGCATCGAAACCGCCATTACCCGACCCGGAAGCAATATGCTTGGCGCCATTAACATTAACTCGAATACTGGCCGTTGATTCTAAATCCAGACCACTGGTGATAGAGCAATTCAATAGCTTAATGTGCTGATAGTTTTTACTTTCTAACACATCGGCGATGATAAAAGGTAAATCATCGGTGGTAATGATCTGTTTAGAATCACCCAGACTCACAATACGCTCTAAGACTTTTTTCTGATTCTCTTCAGAAAGGTCCAAGGCTAACTGTTCCAGATTCTTCTTTAGCGAGGCTTTACCACTCATTTTACCTAAAGCATAGCTATGAGTACGAGAGAAACGTTCGGGGCCTAACTTGGTTTTATATAAGCCACCCTTCTGATCTCCATCTGCATGAATCCCGGCCGTTTGAGTAAAGACGTCTGCGCCAATAATCGGCGCATTGGCTGCCACACGTTTACCAGAGAAACTTTCAACCATGTTACTCAGGCGCACAATATGGTTTTCATTAAGTGCTAACTGCATGTTCATTTTATCGCGCAAAACTACCGCCACTTCTGCGATAGAGGCATTACCTGCCCGCTCACCTAAGCAATTAACCGTACAATGAATCGCACTCACCCCAGCTCGAACCGCCGCCATCACATTCGCAGTGGCTAAGCCATAATCATTGTGAGGGTGGAAATCAAATTGCACTTCAGGATAACGCTCACACATATCACTGAGGTGATTAAACACTTCATCCGGTGATAATACGCCTAAGGTATCGGGCAGCATAAAATGTTTAATGCCAGAATAGCGCAAATTATCCATCAATTGATAGACATACTCAGGACTGTCACGATAACCATTTGACCAATCTTCCAGATAGACATTAACATTCAAGTCCTTTTCTAAGGCATAGTTAACGGTCTGTAAGATATCAACCGTATGCTGTTCTAACGTTTTGCCCAGTTGTTCGCGGCAATGTTTTTCGCTGCCTTTAGTGAGCAAGTTAATAACTCGTCCACCGGTGTCCAGAATCCAGTCAACGCTTTTGGTATGGTCAACAAATCCTAAAACTTCAACACAACCATCAAAGCCTTCTTTTAAGGCCCATTGATTTATATTGGTGACTGCCTCTTTTTCGCCCTGAGAAACCCTCGCTGAGGCAACTTCAATACGATCAACACGAAGTAACTGAAGCAGTGCTTTTGCAATATTGACTTTTTCAGTCGGCGTAAAAGAAACCCCTTGCGTTTGTTCGCCATCACGCAAGGTCGTGTCCATCAGTTGGATAACTCTGGAATTTGTAGACATGATTATTGACTGTATTTTCAAAGTAGTTTTATGTTAAAGATAAATACTGTCATCTTTCATAACGGCAGGGCTTCGTTTAGAATCTGCGAAGAGAGACGCGGATGCAAGCTGGTTTTGGTAACCAAATCTACCTTGCGTTGTAATAAAGCTAGTAAATCAATTAACAGTTCGCCTAAATCAAACAAATCGCATCCCTGTTCAAGTTCAACTAAAAAATCCACATCACTATTCTCACTAACAGTGTCTTTCGCCATTGAGCCAAATAAACAAATCGTTTTAATGCCGTGCTGTTCGGCAAGTTTTGTTATGGCTATTCGGTTATCAGTTATTAGTTTATTCATCACGGCAATTTGATTTGTTTTCATCAGAGCGTCTTGAGCAGCTCACTCATTTTCCCTACCAAAGGCTATGAAGCTGACTTTGTAGGGGGCGAAAAACATGTGATCACTATACTTGATTCTTGTTAATTTTTAAGTCGAATCGATAAATACATTAGCACAGTACTTTCGTCAGATTATCGACACCTTAAATCGACCTAATAGCTGATCCCGATAAATGAATAGCATGCCTCTAGCTTACGGGGTCGTAATAGTCTATTTTTGTCCATCCTTGAATCCGAATCTTACCCAGTTATATAAATTATCAAGACTCCATATAACTACTATTGGAAGATTAATTAACAAAAAGTGACCAATTAGGCGGTATTTTCCTCCAACCTCTATTGGTGATTCGGGCAGTCCGTTAACACCGGTAATTAGCACCTCATAACCACGTGTTACTATTTCAATGTTGTAAAGTCTTGCTGAATCGAAACCAAACGTTAAGTAATGCCAAAATATTTGCCAGATTGGAAGAGGTTCAATAATTTCATTATACATATAACTAAAAAAATCAGGATTAGGGTAGCTAAAGTTAAGGTAACTAACGTAAAGTAAGTTAGCGAACACAAACCATAAAAAACCTATTGCAATAAATATACGCTCTCTACCCTCAGCTTTATTGAGCAATTCCTTTAACTCCATAAACTTATCTTGACTTTTTTTATGACTAATAAAAAGAGAGCCACATAATATTTCTGTAATTAAAAATGCTAATTTGTAAAAATAACTCATTTTTTATTCTCCATTTCGTCAGAAATATCCCCGCCGAAGGCAATCTAAATAAAGACTTAATTAGCCTAGAAAACTTGTCAAAAGCATCAACTAAAGAGTTGCTGAATAGTCGCCGCACTGAAAGCCAATATTTGATATTTTAAATGTGTCTGTATGCTCACATTTTTCGCAGTAAACCTGAAACTGTAAGGTAAAGCCTTTCTTGGCTTTTGATTTCATTTGTTCATCATAACGATTTTTTAATTCTTCCTCATAATGTCTATAGTCTAGCAATCTCATAATCTGATTATCTTCACATTTTGGACAAAAGAAATAAAAATAATCCGTTCCGTCAGTTCCCCCACGTAATTTTCCATCTCGGATGGCGCTGCTTCCATGCCCAAATTCAGTTGTCATTGTAAGCTCCAAATTAAAAACGTAGTATGGGATAGCCTATTGCGCCTCCATGTTAAGCAACATTGCTGCATTACTTAGAGTCAAAAAACTTGTTTTTTGACTCCTCATTAATCAAAATTTTAAGCCCAAAGCCAAGGGAAGTTTTGCTTATGCGTCACTTCGTAAGCTGTAATTTTATCGACATGCTTAAGTGTTAAACCAATGTCATCTAAACCACTTAACAAGTTGCCTTTACGGAAAGGATCAATTTCAAAGGTAAAACCGTTACCCGCTGGTGTAATGACTTGTTGGTTTTCTAAATCAACCGTAAAACGCACGCCTTCGTCAGCGCTGATTTCTGCCATCACTTTTTCTAACTCTTCTTGGCTTACGCGAATCGCTAAAATGCCATTTTTAAAACAGTTGTTGTAAAAGATATCGGCATAGCTAGTTGAGATAATGGTGTTAAAGCCATAATCAGCAATCGCCCAAGGCGCGTGTTCACGAGAAGAACCACAACCAAAGTTATCGCCAGCGACTAAAATTCTCGCGCCTTTAAAAGCGGGTTTATTCAGTTCAAACTCGGCGTTATCTGTGCCGTCATCGTTATAACGCCAGTCGTGGAATAGGTGAATACCAAAACCACTACGCTCTACTTTCTTTAAAAACTGTTTAGGAATAATTTGATCGGTGTCGACATTGTTGCGATCCATTAACGCAGCAATGCTGTCATGTTTTAAATACGGTTCCATAATTTTTGCTCTGCCTGTTGATTAAAGGGTGCGAATATCGACAAAATGACCTGCTGCAGCGGCTGCCGCTGCCATTGCTGGTGACACTAAATGCGTACGACCGCCTTTGCCTTGTCTACCTTCAAAGTTACGGTTTGAAGTGGACGCACTGCGTTGACCTTTAGTTAACTCATCACCGTTCATGGCTAAACACATTGAACAACCTGGATCACGCCATTCCCAACCGGCTTCAATAAAGATTTTGTCCAAACCTTCGTCTTCTGCCTGCTTCTTGACATGATAAGAACCGGGCACAGCCAATGCAGTCACACCGGGCGCGACTTTAGTACCTTTAGCCACTTCTGCGGCGATTCTAAAATCTTCTATACGACCATTGGTACATGAACCGATAAAAACTAAATCAACCGGGATATCAGTGATTTTGGTATTGGCTGTTAAGCCCATATAAGCCAAAGCACCTTCACAGGCTTTACGTTTGCCTTCATCCGCAAAACTGTCTGGACTTGGCACCACGCCGTCAACGCCAACAACCTGTTCAGGTGAAGTACCCCAAGAAACCTGTGGTGCAATGTCCGCACCCTCAAGCACAATCGTGGTATCGAATTCAGCACCTTCATCACTGGTTAAACTTTTCCAATACGCAAGGGCTTGATCCCAGTAATCCCCCGCCGGTGCAAACTCACGACCTTTTAAATATTCATACGTTTTTTCATCGGGAGCCACTAAGCCGGCTCTGGCACCGGCTTCAATCGCCATGTTGCAAAGCGTCATCCGACCTTCCATTGATAATTCTCTAATGGCAGAACCGGTGTATTCAATAACATAGCCTGTACCGCCTGCTGTACCAATTTTACCGGTAATCGCTAAGGCGATATCTTTTGCTGAGGCATATTTAGATAAAGATCCGTTAACAACCACTTGCATGGTTTTAGATTTTTTTTGTGGTAAGGTTTGCGTCGCCATCACGTGCTCAACTTCAGACGTTCCAATACCAAACGCTAACGCGCCAAAGGCACCATGAGTAGCCGTATGGCTATCACCACACACCACGACCATACCCGGATGTACAAAACCATGCTCAGGCACTACAACGTGAATAACACCGTTGTTTGGATTTTTCATGTCATAAAGATTTAAACCATTTTCACGGCAGTTGTCAGCCATAGTCTCGATTTGCTTCTTGGCAATCGGATCAGCAATCGGCAAGTCTCTATTTTTAGTTGGCACACAATGGTCCATAGTTGCCAAAATACTATGCGGATTACGCACTTTACGTCCTGACAGCTTTAGGCCTTCAAACGCTTGAGGACTCGTCACCTCGTGCATCAAATGGCGATCAACATAAATTAAGGGAGCCTGTCCGGCCTCGTCAACTACAAGGTGACTGTCCCAAATTTTTTCGTACATGGTCTTTTTCATTGCGTATTCCAAAGCTTACATACAAGCCCGTTATTGAGCGTATGGCGTGTTACGGGATAAATCCAGGTGCATATTTATTATGCCTAATCCGCTATTATCCCTCAAAATAGGCTTAATTTGCAATTAAGGGTTATGCAAATGGCTATATGGCCCCATAATCTGCAAGTCACTTGCAAGAAAGCATCACATCATTTATAACTTACTGACCAAATACTTTTGTAATCACTTTGCAGTAATATTAAACATTAAGATTAAATAAATGGTTTCCATTTCAACTATCACGATAGCGTTAATAGACTTTAATCAAGCCCCTGTTATCGCTCAATTATCTGATTTACACGCGAGGCAACAAATATGACAACAGTAGCAGAACCCATCATAGGCAGTTGGTACAAAGACTTCGAGAACAACCTGAAATTTAAAGTGGTTGCGCTTGATGAAAAAGATGATTCAATTGATGTTCAGTATTTAAATGGCGATATTGGTGAATATGATAGTGAGAGTTGGTTTAGCTCGACTTTTGATTACATTGAGGCACCTGAAGATTGGAGCACCGGTTATGACGAAATAGAAACTGACGATCTTGGTTACACTGATACCGATGAGCATAAGCCTAATCCTGAAGATGTAGACCTCGACGACTATTTGGATTAATCAGGACGTTATTGCATGAAAATGAGTTCTCAGGAGTTTCTGGACTGGCCATCGAAAAGAATAACCTTGCTAGCGATGTCGGGCGCAGGAAAAACAACCTTAGCTAACAAACTACCTAAATCCAAATGGTTTCATTATTCCGGTGATTATCGGATTGGTACACGATACCTACACGAACCTATTTTAGATAATATAAAGCGACAAGCGATGAGCGTGCCGTTTTTACGTGATCTTTTATTATCCGACTCTATCTACATTTCCAATAAAATAACCGTTGATAATCTAGCATCGGTGTCTACTTTTCTGAGTAAATTGGGTGATCCTGCTAAAGGCGGCTTACCGTTACAAGAATTTAAGTTCCGGCAGCATCTCCATCATCAAGCAGAAATTGCGGCCATGAAGGATGTGCCTGAGTTTATTCATAAAGCAGAGGATATCTACGGTTATCATCATTTTATCAATGATGCGGGGGGGAGTGTTTGTGAACTGGATAGTCCAGACGTTTTAGAAACACTTGCACAAAACACCTTGATTATTTATATCAAAATACCTGAAACCCTGGAACAAACCATCATTGAACGCGCTAAAACTGATCCAAAGCCATTGTATTACCGAGAAGCCTTTCTTGATGAAAAACTTGCGGAATTCATGGGTCTAAAAAACTATGCCTCAACAGAGTCCATACCACCTGATGAATTTGTTTCGTGGATATTTCCTGAATTATTTAAGTCCAGGCTGCCTCGCTATCAGACAATTGCTGACCAGTATGGCTATACCGTTGATGCAAACGATGTTGCCGTTATTAAAAATGAAGCCGATTTTATCCAGTTAGTTAGCAATGCGCTGGCTAATCAATCATGAATACCATTGAATTACCCTTATGCCTTTAGTCGCTCACATTGATTTACCCACTTTTAAACGCCTGCGAGAAGAAGGTGAAGAAATATTATCGCCTGAACGGGCTTCTAAACAGGATATTAGAGAACTACATGTCGGTTTGCTTAATATGATGCCTGATGCTGCCCTGGAAGCTACTGAGCGGCAGTTTTTCCGCCTGGTAGGAGCATGTAATCAAATCGTACAGTTTCATGTTCACCCGTTTACGATAGAGGGCCTTAAAAGAAGTCCTGAAGCTCAGGCACACATTGATAAATACTATGAATCCTTTGAACAAATCAAACAGGATGGCTTAGATGCTTTGATCATTAGTGGCGCTAACGTAGTCCATAATAAACTACCTGAAGAAGAATTCTGGCAACCCCTCATGGACGTTTTTTCATGGGCAAAAGAAAACGTCACCTCAATATTATGCTCATGCCTCGCAACCCATGCAGTCATACAATACTGTTATGGCATAGAGCGGACTCGCTTAAATGTCAAACGCTGGGGGGTTTTTTCTCATAAACTGATTAACCGAAACCATCCATTAATTGCGGAGATAAATACTCGTTTTGATGTACCTCATTCTCGCTTTAATGAAATATTCCAAAGTGACATGGAACGGTGCGGACTTAAAGTGCTGGTTGCCAGTAAAGAAGCAGGAGTTCATCTTGCGGTAAGCCCCGATGGTTTTCGTATCGTATTTTTTCAGGGTCACCCAGAGTACGATGATATTAGCTTGTTGAAAGAATATAAACGAGAAGTGCTGCGCTTCTATCACAATGATAGAAGCGATTATCCACCTTTTCCTGAACACTATTTTGATGACGAACTACAAGCGATTTTTACTGATTATGAACAGCATGTTAAAACAGTCAAAAACACAGCTATTGCATTGGAAAACTTCCCTGAGAATCAAGTGTTAGAGCATCTTGATAACACGTGGAAAGATACTGCAAAAGCGGTCTTTAATAATTGGTTAGGCAAGATATACCAACTAACCAATGAAAGTCGACGGTTACCTTTTATGGACGGCATTGATCCACAAAACCCCTTAGGACTCTAAGATCGTAGGGAGTGTTTACAGCTCTTCCTGTAAGCGCTGGTAAATACCCCCAAAACTGCCATTGCTCATTAATACAAAATGCCCTCCAGAACAGGCCTCAACTTTAAGTCTCGCAATAATCGCATCAATAGAGCGATGAATTTCAATGTTATCTGCATAATGAGTGAGCTTGCTTAAATCCCAGTCCAGGTTTTGGGGCTGATAGATAATAGCCAGATTAGCATTAGCTAACGATTTAGCCAGCGTCTCTGTATGCACACCTAAACGCATCGTATTGGATCGGGGTTCAACAATAGCAACAATACGCTGGTCTTTAACTTGCTTGCGTAAACCATCTAATGTGGTCGAAATCGCTGTTGGATGATGCGCAAAATCGTCGTATATCGTTACCCCATTAAATGTGGCGATAACTTCCATACGGCGTTTAACATTAATAAATTGAATTAGCGCCGCTATTGAGTCTTTTGGCAAAATACCCACATGATTTGCCGCCGCTATCGCAGAAAGAGCGTTATAAACATTATGCTGCCCTGTCAACGACCAATCGACTGTACCTTGCTCATTATTTTCAAATAAAACCACGAATTGACTACCATCTTCCTTTAGTAACTTTGCATTCCATTGCGCAGCACCATTGATTGAGGTATTTTCAACAGGCGTCCAGCATCCCATGCTAATAACTTCATTGATATTAGCATCAGTTTTCGGGCTAATAATTAGACCTTCTCCTGGAATGGTTCTGACTAAATGATGAAATTGCCTCTTGATGGCATCAAGGTCAGGAAATATGTCTGCATGATCAAATTCTAAATTATTCAGAATCGCTGTCCGGGGGCGATAATGTACAAACTTGGAGCGCTTATCAAAAAAAGCAGAATCGTACTCGTCCGCTTCAATCACAAAAAAACCTGACTTGTTTTCTGCGCCACCATCTAACCGCGCTGAAATACCAAAATTTAGCGGAATGCCGCCAATTAAAAACCCCGGATTGAATCCTTGATATTCAAGAATCCAGCTCAACATGCTAGACGTAGTTGTTTTACCATGCGTCCCGGCAACACCTAATACCCATTTATCATGCAAAACGTACTCTGCCAGCCATTGTGGGCCGGAAACATAATTCAGACCCTTATTGAGAACCTCCTCAACTTCTGGATTACCACGTGAAAGTGCATTGCCGATAATAACCAAATCCGGATTACTTTCCAGATTTTCTGCACGATAGCCATCCATTAACTGGATTCCCTGTTCTTGCAACTGTGTACTCATGGGTGGATAGACGTTTTGATCTGAACCGCTGACGTCATGCCCTAAACGTCGGGCTATGACGGCCAGTCCACCCATAAATGTGCCACAAATACCTAAGATATGAATACGCAATTTCTTGTCCCAATAATTTATGAAAAATAATATTTTTTTATCAGTTACCCATCGATATGAAATAGTTACTTGCGTTTAATGATAAGTTACGATGAAATAATCACGAAGTAATTTACATATAATCTAATAATGACTGAAAAAAACAAAATATTAGTTGAAGCAACGCCCTTTTTTATTGCTGAACAATCAGCGCCCGAAAAGGATCGTTATGTGTTTGCCTATACTATCACAATCACCAATAAAGGTTCTGTACCTGCACAACTATTAAATCGTCATTGGTTAATTACCGATTCAAATGGCAAAACTGAGGAAGTGAGAGGCGTCGGTGTTATTGGTGAACAGCCTTACCTTAAACCCGGAGAAATATTTCGCTATACTAGCGGTGCCATTATTGAGACACCGGTAGGCACGATGCAAGGCCAATATACGATGCATTCGGACGATGGCGATGAGTTTAATGCTACCATACCGAAATTTACTTTATCCATTCCAAGAACACTACACTAGTCATGTCTATTTACGCGATTGGCGATATACAAGGTTGTTTTGATGATCTATTAAAGCTCTTGGATACCATTTCCTTTAATGAAAATACTGATCAATTATGGTTTGCTGGCGATCTGGTTAATCGAGGTCCTAAATCTTTAGAAACCTTGCGTTTTGTTAAATCATTAGGTCGTTCGGCAATCACCGTCCTGGGTAACCATGATATGCACTTGCTCGCCGCCTCCTGTGTGCCGAAGGTAGCCGATAAAAAATGTACGCTTAGCGCAGTATTGGAAGCACCCGATAGAGATGAGTTAATTGATTGGCTTAGATATCGACCATTATTTCATTATAACGATGAGTTTTGTTTGCTTCATGCAGGCTTACCTCCACAATGGGATTTTAAAACCACAAAGAAAATGGCTCTCTTAGTGGAACAAACTCTAAGGAGTGATGATTATCAAGTATTTTTGAAGCAAATGTATGGCAACAAACCCAATATTTGGTCATCGGACTTAAAAGGCTCTCCAAAGTTACGCTTTATCATTAACTGTTTTACACGTATGCGTTATTGTGATGTGAATGGTCGCCTCGACTTTTCCAATAGTGGTCCTTTGGGTTCTCAACCGAAAAATTTATTACCCTGGTTTGATATCCCAAAACGTAAAAATGCCAATATGCGTATTATCTTTGGGCATTGGTCAACGCTTGGCTACTACGAAGGACCTAACTGTTATGGGATTGATACTGGCTGCTTATGGGGTGGTCAATTAACTGCGTTAAAATTAGATAAGCAAGTACAACGTATCAGCATTGATTGCCAGGGCGAGAAAAAACCTAATAAATCTTATGGTTGAGATCAGAAAAACTTTTCACACGCCCAGCACTGATTATTTGGCTAGTAGCGTTATTTTACGCCATGCTCAATGCCAATAGCCGCTGCTTTGCCTCGACGTTCATCGACTCGGGTTAATAGCGCTAAACCGAAAATAAAAAACAGCAGTGTCGATACTAATGATATACGATGGTTGCCGCCACTCAAATAATTGATTATTCCATAACTTAATGGCCCCAGTATTGCCGACAAACGGTTTACTAACCCCCATAAACCTAAAAATTCGCCTGCTCGTTCAGTTGGTGAAAATTTGCTCACTAAAGCTCTACCAACCGCTTGACTAGCCCCCATCGCTAAGCCAATGATATTTCCAGCAATCCACATATCTGCAGGTTTACTGGCGTATAGCGCAAAAATAACGGCAATAATCCAGATAACCAGGGTGATGGCAAGCGTTCGAACAGAACCGATTTTATCCTGTAAATGTCCACAAATTAACGCACCTACCGCTGCTGTGACATTGACAACCATAATTAGAATAATCAACGACTGAGTGTCGAAGCCAATCACTTCCTGCGCATAAATAGCCGCCAACACCACGACAGTGCTAACCCCCGATTGATAAATACCGAGTGTAATCAAAAACCGAAGCAAATCTCTAAAACGAGTCGCTTCTTTAAAGGTATTCGCCAAACGAGTGTAACTAATTTGAAGATTAGATAACGTGCTGTCGCCTTCTGCAGGTATTGCTCGTTCACGTAACCAAATAAAAGTAGGCGAGGCAGCCAAAGCGAAAATAGTGGCTGTAATCAATAAGGTCACAGGCACATAATGCGTTTCTGACCAGCCTTGTTGCTTAGCCCAGGTAATATAAGCCAAACAAATCCCCAAGGTGAGTAAGCCACCAAAATATCCCAAACTCCAGCCATAACCGGATAAACGTCCCATGTTTTCTTCAGGCACCAGCTCTGGCAAAAAAGCGGCAATTAAGCTTTCACCACTCGCAAACATGATAGCTGAACCGGTTACTAGTAGCATTCCTAGTCCTACATCACCTGGCCCAACGAATGCCAATAAAGCGGTGGCTATAATGCAACCGATTGATGAAATCAGCAAAAAAAACTTTTTACAGGCACGATGATCAGCAATGGCACCCAATAAAGGCCCACTCATCATAACCACAAAGTTAGCAATACCAATTGCTATTGACCACAGTAAGGTCGATAACCCAGGCGTAAAGCCTTGTGAGGCACCTGCAACGACGGCCACAAAGTAAGCACTAAATATGGTTGTTTGCACCACTGTCGTATAACCAGAGTTGGCAAAATCATACAATGCCCATGATATAAGCTCTCTACGTCCAGCCCATTGTTTATCATCCATCGACGTTTTTTTCGGAATGCCATTCATACCTAACGAGTCCTTATCACTTGTTATTTATATTTCTTTCCTACTCTAAAAAGGATTTATTCATTAGTATCTATAAGCCATCCACGCAAAAAACTTCTTACTAACACAGTAATAATAGCTTCTATCTCTTTTATTTCAGCGTTATCACTTTGTTTATTTAATAATAATACACAGATGCCTTGAATACTTGTCGATAAAGCACGTGCAGCATATCTAATACGTTCCTCGGTATAAGTCGGTTTAAGCTGCGTCAATTTTGTTTCAACGGGGCGAAATACGTGATTCAGTTTAGCCTTATACCAAACCTGAGTTTCATACCCAACCTGTGTTGGCAGAGTATATTTAAGCGCACAAGACCATTGATTAAAATTTTGACGTGCATAAGACAAATAACTTATCCCCCATAGCTCAAGGAACTGTGGATCATTTTCGGCATTTACCAAAAGTAAGTTTTCAGCAAGCTTATCGAGCGTCCTTGCATTAATTTGCAGGATTAAATCTGCCATATTCGTAAAGACCATATAAATACTACCAATAGTATAGCCAATTTCCCTTGCTATTCTGCGTGCATTCAATGCTGAAATGCCTTCTTCGACAACAATTATTTCAGCTGCGTTTAGAATCAACGCTTTTAATTCTTCTGGACTATGTTCACTTCGTTTTGCCATTTTACCGTCTGCTCTTCAAATTATTTATCCAAGCCAATAAAATCCCAGATTTTATGAGAAGTTGTTGACGTAGCCTGATCAAGCACCACGGGTCCATTTGGATAGTTAAGATCGTAAATACGCTTAACATCGCTAGCAAGATCTAGTTGATTGAGTTTGGTATAGGCCTCATTTAAAACGATTAAAGCATAAGGCACAGCCGGAGCTCGTTGATATTTTTCAAGGACTGTTGATGCTCTATCTACAGCAGCGACATAAGCTTTTCGTTTTAAATAATAACGCGCCACATGTACCTCATGCATGGCAATATTATTGGTTAAGGCTATTATCCGCAATCTGGCATCTGGCACATACTTGCTGGCTGGAAAACGCTTAACAAGTTCATCAAAGTTTTTTAAGGCGTCTTTAGCCGTTCCGGTATCTCGTTGAGAAGTATCTGTCGGTAAAAACCGGTCAATGAAGCTTATGCCTCGATTGTAATTAACCAGACCCTTTAAATAATACGCATAATCTACGGAAGGACTGCGAGGATTCGTTTTAATGAAGCGGTCGGCAGCAGCGATTGCCGAGTCCGGATCATTATTTTTGAAATAGGCATAAGCAATGTCTAATTCTGTTTGAGCGGAATCTTCACCAAAAGGATAGCGGGATTCCAAAGCCTGATAGAGCTTGATAGCTTTTTCATAACTGCCTGTATCTACGGCTTTCTTTGCTTCTATTTGAAACTTTTCAGCAGTCCAGTCGGCATATTCATTATCATCAGATGCTTTTGAGTCGCTCGAAAAAAGGTCTTTGAAGGTTGAACAGCCTTGCATGGACAAGCTTAAAAAACAGATAAATAAAAATTTAATTAAAATTAATCGCATAGTACTAACGACACGTTGTAATATTAGAGGTTTTCTCGCAGGATAAACGGCGATACTTAAAAAGTGGTTGTTTATTGATGCGAGTATAACTTAACAATGGTTTATTCAGAAGAACTTGTTATGACAAGATTAACAGCAGAAGTACCTTATGAGATGGCCGGTATGCGTTTGGATCAAGTGCTTGCCGAATTATTTGCAGATTATTCACGCAGTAAGTTGCAATCTTGGGTTAAAACAGGACGTGTACAGGTCAATGGTTTAGAGCTTAAGCCTAAAGATAAGCTAGAAGGAGGTGAAGAAATAGTATTGGATGCTGAGGCAGAAGTTGTTATTTCATCAGAAGCAGAGCCTATTCCCTTAGAAATTATTTTTGAAGATGAAAGTCTGCTTATTGTGAATAAGCCCGCAGGCCTGGTTGTGCATCCAGCAGTTGGAAATTGGAGCGGCACGTTGCTGAATGCTTTATTAAATCACGACTCCAGTTTAGACACTTTGCCGCGTGCGGGTATCGTGCATCGGATTGATAAAGAGACCAGTGGCTTATTAATGATTGCAAAAACCTTGCAGGCACATAATAACCTAACCCAGCAATTGCAGGACAGGGCTATCAATAGAGAATATTTAGCCATCACACGTGGACGGATGACGGCTGGCGGTACGGTAGATGAGCCGATTGCTAGGCATCCTACCGATCGTAAACGTTACGCAGTCAGAGAATCAGGTAAAGATTCTGTGACCCACTATCGTGTTGAGCGGCGCTTTACTCGGCATACTTATATACAAGTAAAATTAGAGACCGGACGGACTCATCAAATTCGTGTACACATGGCTCATATTCGTTATCCCTTAGTGGGTGACCAAGTGTATGGTGGACGATTTCAAATGCCTGCGGGCTGTAGTGAATTGTTAGAAAAAGAATTGCGGGGCTTTAAGCGGCAGGCTTTGCATGCGGCAAAATTGGGATTATTGCATCCTGTGACTAATGAATATTGTGAATGGGTGCAACCTCTACCTGAAGATATGACCAATTTATTAGCCGCATTAGCCGATAATGAACAAGACTAAACCCTATTTAATACCTGACTGGCCTGCACCCGCTAACATTCACGCCGCTACAACGTTGCGTGCCGAAGGTGTGAGTGAGGGGATGTATTTTAGTCTTAATCCTGCCCTGCATGTGGGTGATGACAGTGAGCATGTTAAGCAAAATAGACTGATTATTAGAGATATTTTGAAGCTACCCTCTGAGCCGGTTTGGTTGGATCAAATACACAGTGCCACGGTTATTCAGGCAACAAATACATTAGGCTTGCAACAAGCGGATGCCAGTTTTACGAATAGGACAGGAGTTGTTTGTACTGTTATGACGGCGGATTGTTTGCCTTTATTAGTTTGTTCTAAAGAGGGTTCACAGGTTGCAGCGATTCACGCTGGGTGGCGTGGATTATTAGCGGGCGTTATTAGTAATACAGTCATTGCTTTGAAAAAATCTGTAGAGCCATCACGTGTTAATGATAAAGATTTTTTAGTTTGGCTAGGGCCTGCGATTGGACCTCATTGTTTTGAAGTGGGTGGAGAAGTCCGTGAGGCTTTTTTGAAGAAATCGCCTGACTTTGCCAGTGCTTTCAAAAGTCAATCGCGTTATAAATGGTTAGCTGATATTTATCAGTTGGCACGGATTGAATTATCTTCATTGGGTATTGTTGATGTTTATGGTGGGTCGTTTTGTACGTTTACCGAGCATCAGCAGTTTTATTCTTATCGCAGGGATAGGCAGACTGGGCGAATGGCTACGTTAATTTGGAGAGAATAACAGAGTGAATTTATTAGCGTTGATTATTGTTTTTACGGCAGTCGGTGGCGTTTTAAGTGTAATGGCTGCTGCGGTTTTTTTGTTGTTACAGGAAGATCGTAGAAATGCGGTATTACCCCACGGTATTAGTTTTGCTATTGGCGCTTTATTAGCGGTGGCTTTTTGGGGATTAATACCTGAGGCTTTTGAGCAGGTGGAGTCTGAGCAGTTTCAGTTTTTATCCGGTACAATTTTGGTAGGGATACTGGTGTTTTTTGTTTTAGAAAAACTGTTGATATGGCGGCATTGCCATTCAGGGCATTGTGAGGCTCATGGTGATGATGGGGCGCATGATCATGATCATGGGCATAGCCATTCTCATAGTTATGCTCACGGGCGTGCAAAGTCTGCGGGTGCGTTGATTATTTTAGGCGATAGTATTCATAATTTTGTAGATGGTGTTTTGATTGCTGCGGCATTTTTAACGGATGTTCAGTTAGGGATAGTCACTAGCTTAGCCGTGGCTGCTCATGAAATTCCGCAAGAGGTGGGTGATTTTGCTATTTTATTGGGTAGTGGTTATTCTCGCAGTAAAGCTCTTTTTTATAATGTATTAGCCAGTTTGACGACGGTGCTGGGTGGCGTTTTAGCGTATTTTAGCCTGGAAGACTTGCATAATACTTTACCCTACTTTTTAGCATTGGCAGCATCAAGCTTTATTTATATTGCGGTTGCGGATTTGATTCCTTCGTTGCATACAAAAACAGATATGAAGACGTCTTTACAGCAAATTATTTTGATTGCTGCGGGCGTATTATTGATCTGTTTTTTACATTTTGTTGCGCATGGCTATCAACTCAACACGGGGCAAAAATAAGAATTCGTTGCGTAATCGTGTGTTATGTCCCAACGACAAAAAATAACTTGCTTTAGTTTTAGGAAATATGCTAAAGTCAGGTGAAATTAAAAACTTTTACGCTAAAAAACGACTTAATTGAACCACTATCCTTTGTACAGTGTAACAATTATAAGCATTATTTGGCATCCTTCATTCATCGGTTTACACTTTTTCTAATTACAGACACGTAGGTCGGGTTAGCGAGAGCGTAACCCGACAAATCGTACTATCTGTGTCGGGTTACGGCTAGCGCCTAACCCGACCTACAGAGATTATTAGCATT
>CAIMEB010000022.1 GCA_903839855.1 uncultured Methylococcaceae bacterium | reverse complement strand
GAAGGATGTTCCATGAATTGTTGGTATAACTGTTCAACTTCGGCCTCTGTGAATTTGATTTTAAGCATGTCATATTTTTAGGTAAATTGGAGCATTATACCTCTTTCATTTTCCGCATCTGTGACCGCGCCGAGTATAGATAAAAGTCTATAAATTATTTGCCCCGTTCTTTAATCTGCCCGACTAGTCCTTGATTACGGTATGTGTCGTAGCGTGTAATTAAAGGCACGTTAACCGTTTAACGGCTTTGTGTTATATTCTATGCACACCAAATCATTACTAGATGATGTTTTGCAATCGCTCCATGAAGCGTGTGCGAACGAGGACAACTAGCCCTCGCCAGCCTAGAAAAATCAGAAAATCTATTTAACAGCCTGCTACAACGGGCTTTTAAAGGCGAGTTAACTACTTAACACCATTATGTTATATTCTACACACACTTAAACTATTACTAGAGTAAGCACATGCCCACCTTATCCGCTTATGGCGATGTCCACATACCTGACAATCTGATTCATGCGCTGGGTTTGAAACCAGGTACTGAATTGGCTTTTGAACGCCAAGGCGACGCCATCATCATGCGGCCTGTAAAAACAGATAAAGTCTCACAAGTTGACGCAGGTCCAAAAATCTTAGCTTATACAGGATCGACCGTCACCCTAGAAGAGATGGACGAGGCTATAGCCAAACAAGTCGAAGAAGAACGAATACGTAGTTAAAATGCTTTGGCTACGCTGACAAAATATAGGGGTCGTTTCATAGCAGACAAATTTGTCCGCGATGGCTGTTATGAGAGATAGAGTATTTGCATATACCAATTTGATTGAATAACATGCGTCCTTCAATAGCTTTAAATACATACCGCGAGCAAATTAAAGCCATTGTTTTAGCTCACCATACAACCAACGCACGAGTGTTTGGTTCAGTCATCCGTAATGAAGACACTGAAACCAGTGACCTTGATTTATTGGTAGAACCTACACCTTACACATCCTTAATGGATATAGGTGCAATCCGTCTTGAGTTAAAAAATCTGCTAGGTATTAATGTCGATGTGGTCACGCCCAATGCCTTGCCTGACTCATTCCGAGACCAAGTCCTGAATGAGTCAATTCCTTTATGAGCAAAGATAAACAAAGGCTAATTGATTACCTTAAGCATATTTTAGAGGCCATTAGTCGTATACAGCGATATATCGAAGATATTGATGAAATTGCCTTTTTGTGGGTAATGAGCTGAAACTTGTTAACGATACATAACTTCCTTTATAAGGAATAATAGAGAATTTGAGTGAAATGTTACTGCTTATGGGCTTTTAAACTTATAGCATATGGTTGCTAAGAAATAAACGATATGAGCTTTAATAATCTATATCTTGCTAATGGGTGATTTTTGATGGTTGATTTTAATAAAAGACTGAAGAACAAGTCTGTTCCGAAGAAAGTGAATCCGGTAGAAATTTATGATTCGCTTGATCGTCGGAGTGAGACTGGTCCACTAAGGCCTTCCCAAGAAAAAATCCTTGAAGAATGGTTTTCAGAACGTAAAGAAAAAAGTAATAACATAATCAAGCTTCATACTGGAGAAGGTAAAACTCTTATTGGTCTTCTTATATTGCAGTCAAAAATAAACTCGGGGGATGGCCCGTGTTTGTATGTATGTCCAAACATATATCTAGCTGAACAGGTTCGGCAAGAAGCGCAAAAATTTGGTATTCCATACACCGATATTTCAAAAAGCAACGAGCTTCCCAATGATTTTCTCAGCGGAATCAAAATGCTTATTACGCATGTTCAGAAAGTTTTTCATGGAAGAACAATATTTAAGCTAAACAATCATTCTGTAGAAGTTGGGGCTGTGATAATTGATGATTCACATGCCTGCATAGATTCTATAAAAAGCACTCTAACCATTAAAGCACCAAAAGATCATGATCTATACAAAACAGCAATCTCATTGTTTGGTGAAGATGTTAGAAATCAAGGTGAGGGAAGCTTTTTAGAAATTGAGTGTGGCGATTACAACACTATGCTTCCAATTCCTTACTGGAGTTGGTTCGATAAGCGAGATGAAATCACTAAGGCAATTAAAGAACACTGTGACGATGACAAAATAAAATACGTTTGGCCAGTAATCAAAGATCAAATCAAAAACTGCCAAGCATTTATCTCAGGTTATGTTTTGGAAATATCTCCATCCCTAATGCCAATAGATAGCTTTGGTTCATTTAGCAGAGCTAAGCATCGCGTATTGATGTCCGCAACAACTCAGGATGATTCCTTCTTCATAAAGGGGCTTGGATTCGATATTACCTCGGTTACCAATCCTTTGACAAATAAGGAACAAAAATGGTCTGGTGAAAAAATGATCTTAATTCCTGCATTGATTAATGAAAGTCTTGATCGAGACGCTATGATTCATAGTTTTGCCAAGCCGACCGAAAAATTGCAATTTGGGCGAGTGATTTTGACACCCAGTTTTAATAAAAACAAACAATTCGAAAACATCGGTACTGTTGTTGCTACTGCGGAAAATATATATGACATTGTAAAACAACTAAAAGATGGTCATTACAATAAAGCTGTTGTTTTTGCGAACCGTTATGACGGTATTGATCTACCAGATAATTCGTGCCGAATATTAATTCTTGATTCAAAACCATTTTTTGACTCATTATTGGATCGTTATGAGGAAGATTGCCGATCTAAAAGTGACATTATTAATATTCGAATTGCGCAAAAGGTTGAACAGGGTTTGGGGAGGAGTGTAAGAGGAGAAAAAGACTATAGTATTATTCTTCTTGTTGGAGGTGATTTGGTTAAGTTCGTAAAAAGCCCCATTACGAGTAAATACTTTTCAAGCCAAACCAGGAAACAAATAGAAATAGGTATGCAGGTGGCTGGATTTGCAAATGAAGATGTAGACGAAGCTGATCCAAATAAGGTTTTATCTGGACTGATAAAGCAAGTTTTGAATAGAGATGAAGGATGGAAAGAATATTATGTTGAAGAGATGGAAAGTATAGAGGATGAGATAAAGAGGACGGGTGTTCACGATATTTTGCAGAAAGAGTATCAAGCTGAAAGATCTTTTGCTATGGAAGATTTTGGTCGAGCGTGTACTCTTGCACAAGAACTATGTGACAAATTTACGGATGATAAACTTGAACGAGGTTGGTATTTACAGCAACTTGCACGCTTCAAATATCGCGTTAGCAAAACTGAATCAATTCAAATCCAGAAATCTGCATTTGAAAATAACCTGCAATTATTGAAACCAAAAGAAGGTATAAATTATACAAAAATTGAATTCATTAACGAAAACCGTGTAGCTCGAATTCGCAAGTGGATGTCACAGTATCGGGATTATCCAGAGATGATGATTTCAATAGATGGCATCCTCCAAAATCTTTCGTTTGGTATGCCATCCGATAAGTTTGAATCAGCACTGAAAGAGCTTGGTGAGGCAATTGGGTTCTTGAGTCAGAGACCCGATAAAGAAATCAAAAAGGGTCCAGATAATCTTTGGTGTGGGGTTGAAAATCAATATTTTTTAATGGAATGCAAGAGCGAGGTTGAAGAAAATCGCAAGGAAATCTCTAAGCACGAAGGCGGACAGATGAACTCACACTCTGCATGGTTTGAAAGTGTGTATGGTGTTGATGCAAAGTGTAAAAGAATACTTATTATTCCAACTAAATTGCTGTCATATCACGCTGATCTCACTCATTCCGTCGAAATTATGAAAAAAAGCAAGCTTCGACTTTTGAGAGAAAATGTAAAAAGCTTTTTCAAGGAGTTTTCAATTTACACTTGGAATGAAGTAACTGACCGAAAAATACAGGAGTTTATTGATGCCCACGATTTAGACTTAGAAAGTCTAAAAGAAAAATACAGTGAAAAATATACTAAAGCTATCAAATCATCGTGACGTATTCTAAGTGTTCATAGTTAACATATTGCAATTTAATTCAACTGACAGTATTCAGCGCATTTAAGTAAATTATGAAAATAAACTCCATACGCATACAAAACTTTAAAGGTTTCGAAGATAAAGAGTTTTCTTTTGATCCTCACATGTCTGTTTTGATTGGTGATAATGCATCTGGAAAAACCAGCGTTTTGGATGCCTTATCCTTTGTATTGGGTACTTTCTTTTTAGGTATTGAAGGGGTTGCTTCTCGGCCTTTAAAGGATTATGAAAAAAGAAAGGTTATTTTCTCGCCCGAAAGTGTTGAGATTCAATTGCCCTTTAAAATCAGTGTTAATCAAACGCTCGCCGGACAAACATTTGATTGGTATAGAGACACAGTAAAAGAGTCTGGGGGTGCAACCAGTTATAAAAATGCTCAGTGGTTGATTGAACTCGCTAAAGCGTATACACAAAATGTTAGAAGCGGGGGTGACGATTCTTTACCATTGATTGCTTACTATGGCACAGAACGGCTTGCACAAGAGCAGCATAAAAAATTAGCTTATAAGAAACAAGGTTCTCGATTTGATGGTTATGATGGCGCTTTAGACCCTCGTTCTTTTCGACGTCAGTTTTTAGAATGGTTTAAAACTTTCGAAGATTCCATATTAAAATTTGATAAGGATAATACGCTTTATAAAGCCTTTACGGGGGTGATTACCAGCATGGTTCCTGGTTGGACGTGTATTCGTTTTAGCTGGGCAGCGGATGATATGCTCGGGCAACTTGAGAATGGTCAATGGATGTCTTTTAATATGCTCAGTGATGGATATCAAAATATAATCCGACTTGCGGCCGATATTGCTTATCGAGCTATTACGCTTAATCCCCATCTGGGGGCTGATGCCGTTAAGGAAACAGAAGGGGTGGTCTTAATTGATGAGATAGATATGCATCTGCATCCGTCATGGCAAAGAAATATTATTGCTGACCTCAAAAAAACATTCCCAAGGATTCAATTTATTGTAACAACGCATTCGCCTTTTATTGTGCAATCATTACGAGCGGAGGAGTTGATTAATTTAGATGGTCAAGTTAGTGAATCCCCGTTTACTAAAAGCATCGAAGAAATTGCAGAAACCGATATGCAGGTTAAAGATGTTAATCGTAGTCAACGATTTCTTGAATTGCAACGATTAGCCTCAGACTATTTTGATTTAATTGAGCAAGGAAAAACGGCGGTAACCGATAGTAAAACCAAAGATATAAAATCTCAGTTAGATGAAATAGAGCTTGAGTTTAGTGATGATCCTGTTTATGTGGCATTAATGAAAGCGGAACGAAAAACAGGATTGAGATAATGCGCCCTGTTGATAAAGGTTTGTTTCAGGGTAACCAAGAAAGCTATCTTACTTATGGTGATGCAAAAGATGATTTAATTACCGCTTTGGGGTGTTTTTGTAGTTATTGTGAAAGGCAAGGTTTTCGTTCAGCGCTTGATGTTGAGCATATTCAACATAAAGATAACTTTCCCGCACTGGCATTTGAGTGGAGTAATTTTTTATTATCGTGTACTAATTGTAATAGTATAAAGGGCACAAAAGCAGTAACTGATACGTTATTACCGGACCGTGATAATACCTACGATGTTTTTATGTATTTGGAAGGTGGCTTCATTCAGGTTAAACCAGATATTGATGATGATTTAAAAGATAAGGCTCAAGCCCTTATTAATTTAGTCCGTTTAGACCGAGTTCCAGGTCGGCGAGGCTATTTAGGTAAAGATACGTTATGGCAGAACCGTAAAGAAAGCTGGGAGTTGGCAAATCGTTATCTACAGAAATATCAAAATGAAGGTTGTGATATAGAAATAATAATTGATTTGGCTTTAGGGTATGGTTTTTGGTCTGTATGGATGCAGGTCTTTGTAGACTTCCCTGATGTACAAAAAGAACTGATTAATGCGTTTACAGGGACTCAGAAAAAGTTTTTTCAACAAATACTCAATCTATGAGCAACTTCAACTTCATTAATACAGATTTTCCCGAGCTCTATACCGATGCTATTGAAGCTGAGAAGTTAGTTTTTATTTCTCCGACTTCTACGGCGGTATTGTGCCGAAGCACCTTTGAAAATGGGGTAAACTGGCTTTATGATCATGAGGCCAAGCTATCTCGCCCTTGGCGTTCTGATTTAAGCACCTTGATTCATGAGCCGGCCTTTAGTGCTCTCTTTAATCGAAGCCTTTTTTCCGAACTTAATCTGATTCGTAAAACCGGCAATGCTGCCGCACATGGCACCAGGATTAGTGAACAGGATGCGTTAGCCTGTTTAAAGTACTTATTTCGATTCTTACGTTTCTTAGCTATTTACTACGGTAAAAACACGCCAGAGACGCAGGTGTTTGATGAAGCCTTAATCCCAACGCTTCAAACATCGACACCCGATCAGCAACAGTCTCTTCAACAACTCATCAATGCTTTAGAGCTCAAGAACAAAGCCTTTCGTGAGGCAGAACAGGCTCAAATCCAGTTAGCCAAAGAAAACACCGCACTTAAAGCCGAACTTGAACAACAACGGCTGGACATCGCCAAACGAAAAGCCGAACGAGAAAAATCGCTGGATGTCGGCACAGCTATTCCTCTACTTGTTTCAGAAGCAGAAACCCGCCGCCGTTATATCGATTTATCGTTAAAAGAATGTGGCTGGACCCATCTACAAGAGGGTCGTGACTTAGAATATGAAGTAACCGGTATGCCGCTCAGTATCAACCCAAGTGGTAAGGGCTATGTGGATTATGTGTTGTGGGGGGATAACGGTTTGCCGTTGGCGGTCGTTGAAGCCAAGAAGACGATGAGCAGTCCTAAAAAGGGTAAGCATCAGGCCGAACTGTATGCCAATTGTTTAGAAGTCATGCACGGGCAACGCCCCGTTATTTTTTACAGCAATGGTTTTGAAACCTATTTGTGGGATGATTTATTTTCACCTGAACGTCAGGTACAGGGCTTTTACAGCAAAGATGAATTGCAGTTATTGATTAACCGAAGAGCCACACGGACTAATTTACGTGAGTTTAAAGTCAATACGGCTATTGCGGGGCGGGCATATCAATTAGAAGCCATTAAGCGGGTGGCTGAGAATACGGTCAGCATCAATAAACAAGGTCAATTGCGCAGTCGAGCCCGACAAAGTTTGTTAGTGATGGCGACCGGTAGCGGTAAAACTCGCACGGCGGCGGCACTGGTGGATATGTTGGTTAAGTGTCACTGGGCTAGGCAGGTTTTGTTTTTAGCGGATCGTAATGCCTTGGTGACACAAGCTAAGAATGCCTTCAATGAGTATTTACCACATTTAACCTCGATAGATTTAACGGAACAAAAGGAAGATGACGGTACTCGCTTAGTGTTCTCAACCTATCAGACTATTATGAATCGGATTGATGGCAGGGTAACGGAGGATCAACGTTTCTATGGGGTGGGTCATTTCGATTTGATTATTATTGATGAGGCGCATCGGTCTATCTATCAAAAGTATAGGGCTATTTTTGAGTATTTTGATGCGCTGTTAATCGGCTTAACGGCGACACCTAAAACCGAGGTCGATCACAATACCTACAGTTTGTTTGGTATTGAAGATCATAATCCGACTTTTGCTTATGAGTTGGATACTGCGGTGGCAGAACATTATCTGGTGCCCTTTAAAGCGCAGTCGGTGCCGTTAAAGTTTCTGCGTGAAGGCATTAAATATAATGATTTATCAGACACTGAAAAAGAAGAATATGAATTAAAGTTTGGTGATCCTACCAGCGGTGAAGCGCCTGAGGAGATTTCCAGTTCGGCGTTAAATGCGTGGCTGTTTAATACGGATACCGTGGACAAGGTGTTGAATCATTTAATGACCGCAGGTATTAAGGTGCAAGGCGGTGATAAGTTGGGTAAGGCCATCATTTTTGCCAAGAATCATGAACATGCGCTATTTATTGAGCAGCGCTTTAATAAGAATTACCCAGAATATGCCGGTAAGTGTCTTCGGGTCATTGATAATTATGAGACTAAAGCGAAGAGTTTGTTAGCGCTGTTTGCGGATAAATATGAAGAACTGGACCCTCAAATCGCAGTGTCTGTGGATATGATGGATACCGGAGTGGATGCGCCCAGAGTGGTTAATCTGGTTTTCTTTAAGCAGGTTAAATCCTTAACCAAGTTTTGGCAGATGATTGGCCGTGGGACGCGTTTATGTCCTGACTTGTTTGGTTCGGGTTTGCATAAGAAAGAATTTGCGATCTTTGATTATTGTCAGAACTTCGAGTTCTTTGGTGAAAATCCTGAGGGTATCGAGGGTGGCGTTGTTGCAAGCTTAACCCAGCAAGTATTTGAAGCAAAGTTAGAAGTCGCTTATTTGATCCGTGCAAAAGCGGACAGTACCGATGAACAGCGTATCCTTGCAGAAGCGTACTTAACCGATTTACAGCAGTTGGTGTCGGGTTTGGATACTAATCGTTTTGTGGTTAAAGCTAAATTGCGAGCGGTGATTGAATACAGTGATCAAGCGCGGTGGGTCAATCTGTCTAAAACTGATTTAGTGGATTTGAATACCCAAGTCTCCAGCTTGATCTTACCCGATAAAAACGATGATGAACTGGCCAGACGTTTTGATGTGTTAATTTTAACCTACCAACTGGCCTTGTTAACGGCGGCGTATCGTACCGATAGTTATGTAAATAAAATCAGCAGTACCGCGAAGGCATTGCTGAAGAAACAGAATATTCCGGCGGTTGCCTTACAGGTGACGTTATTGAATGAGTTACAAACGGAACCGTTCTGGCAAGCCATTACTATTAATCGTCTGGATAAGGTGCGGGTCGAGTTACGTGATTTAATCAAATATCTGGATAAGGATAAGCAGGTTAATGTCATCACTTCATTTGAAGATGTGCTGGATTTAAGCAATATCAGCGACCATGATTTAACCCCGCCTTACAGTCGGCTACAAAGTTATAAAGATAGAGTGGAGTCTTATATTCGGAATCATAATGATCATTTGGTGATCCATAAACTCAACACGAATAAACCGATTACTGAGACCGAGATTAACGCTTTAGAAGATATTCTGTTCGATGGTGAAACAATCGGTACTCGTCAGGATTATATCGAGCACTATGGCGATAAGCCCTTAGGGGAGTTTATTCGTAGTATTGTGGGTTTAGAGATTAGCGCGGCTCAGGAAGCCTTTGCTGATTTTATCCAGACTGGTTATTTACGCGCGGATCAACTGACCTTTATGAATAGCATTATCAGTTATTTGACCCGCAACGGTACGATTGATAAAAAGATGTTATTCGAACCTCCGTTTACCCATATTCATGATCAAGGTTTATTGGGGATGTTTGATGAGATCGCAGCGGTTAAGGTGATTAAGTTAATCGATGAGGTGAATCAAAATGCTTTGGTTACCGTGAAAGCCTCCAGTACTCCAGACAAGCATAACCCTACTGCCCTAAGAAGCATAATAAAATCAATAAGTTACTGGTCAGGCTAAGGCAGGTTTTGTTACTGGCAACTGGCCGATTTTTTTAAGAGCCTTGATCCAGCGTGGCGCATTTTTTTGGGCGGACATGGCCTCGTAATCGACCCCGGGATCACAATAGGATTCATGCCGCGATAGCATAAAATAATACCTGTGCTTTGTGTAAAGGGGATAAACCTTCCATAAAAACCTTCTTTCATTGAATGAGATAATTGGGTTATAGTTATGGAAAGAAGTTGGGGTGGCGGACTGAATGATCCTCTATGGGTCTCTTTACCGTGCGTTCTACT
>CAIMEB010000021.1 GCA_903839855.1 uncultured Methylococcaceae bacterium | reverse complement strand
CTGATTTCTTAAATTTAAGAAACAGCTAAGCCGTTTATCTTTAAAGTCACTGGCCGTTTTTTAATGGCTACGGTAGCTTGTTGTTAATTTTTTATTGACATCAAAAGTGTCAACTACTTTTAGGCCGCTATGAAGGATGCCCAAAATCCCACTATTTTTTATTATTCTGGCGTTAGAATTCATTTGTTTTTTTTGGCTTTTTAACATGCGTAATTAACGAGCATATTAGCGTATGGTTTATTTGGATCAAGTCTTCATGTGTAATGCTTTATATTATTTGATATGACAACACAGGCACTTTATCGATTTCTAACAGTTGTTTATCTGCTGTTATGAGAGTACAGTTTTTGTACACGCTACAGCCAGCAATAATGGCATCGGGTAATTTCAGTTTTTTATCTTTACGAATATTAAGAATCTGCTGATGCAATTCATTATTATTTGCCGGCAAACCTATTATTTCAATTTTTTTGATAAACGTATTAAATAATTCAATATCATTTTTTGATATATTTGGAAAGGCCAGATATTCAAATTTAGAAATAACGGAGCAAGCGATAAACTCGGCTTCTTCTAGTATTTCAATAAGGTTTTGATTGCCTTTTAGTAATTGAATAATCGTATTCGTGTCTAAAAAATAAAACTTACCATTCATCACGAATTTTTCTTTGTTCTTGAACGGCATCACCTTGCCATTCCAGTTTTCCCGATACATCAGAAAAATCATACTTCTGGTTTGTAGTCTTTATTTTTTCACCAATCAATAAAATAACCCTCAAATGCTTTGAATATAATTGACTATATTGCGGTGGAATTTCAATAAGGTTTTTTTCGGCATCACTTTCAAATTCGAATGCTTGCATAACTTATCCTCTTTGTTGCTGTTTGAAGACATTGTGAGATTGATAGGTTCTATCTTGTCTGCGCGTTGTTCACTTTATCTATACCAATTTTTTGCGCGTAATGCTTGATCGCGTTTGCGGTATTGATTAGGACAACACTCATTATCCTGGCTTGTTCTAATGCTTCTAATAAAATGGTTAAGTCTTCAATGTAATCGTGTACTAAAAAGTTTCGAAGCTGCCTTGCGCCTAGCCACTGCCCTGTATCCATTATTAAGCCCAGTTTTTCTGCACGGTTCAAATTTTCTATTGCGGTGCCTATGGGTTCGGCTGATAGCTTTAAGAATAGGGGTAAGAGTTTATCACCCAGCGTATCTTGCAGGCGTGAAAACTTTGCCGAAAACGATTCAAGTTGATCAACGCCGGTGGCGGTTGCCAGCTTTTCCTGTAACCATTCCAGGGAAATTGTTTCTTGTTGTTCAAAAAAGCGATGTATTATCTGTTCTAAATGCAGTGTTTCTTTATCGACTAACTGCAAAAGTTGCAAAAACCGTAATCTATCATTGATCATAACAGAATGCCCCGCTCTTTTGCTTCGCTATGAATAGGCAGCCAATCATAAGAGAGGGCGTGAAAGATAATATCTATTTTCTGCATGCCTATCTCTTGCTGTAATACACCATTCAGTCGTATCGTTTTTGCAACGGGATTTTCTATCTCTTTAGCTAAGTCGATAAATAAATCAATATCGCCGCCCTTGGCGTTATCATCAATCCTTGATCCAAATAAATAAACTTGGGCATCATCGCCAAATATCAGCGCTGTTTTTTGTTTGATAACAGCAATCTGTTTTGTTGTAAGTCGCATGATTTATTAAAAGCTGGTTAGGGTAGCCATTAGCTTTTGTTCCAACTCAAGTAAATCCCGTTTTCTTTCGCCGATACGTTTTGCGGGCGAACCTATATAAATACCAAAGGCTAGACAGTCTTTTTTTACTAAGCTTAATGCGCCCACAGCGACGCCTTCTTCTAAGGTCACACCGGGCAAAATAATTGAGCCCGCTCCCGATAATTGCATGGCGGCCAATCTTGACGTCGGCGTGCTTTAAGTTTGTGAATTCTGTGGGGACGGTTGGGTTGGTCAATGCTCGGCCACTGTAATCATCGTTACTACTATAAATAGCGACTCTCGAAGAAAGACCGGAAAAATCAGCAAGAGAGATATTTCCTGCGCCGATTAATGACGAGTAAACGGCAATATGAATATAGCTGCCTATATCTATGCCACCCACTCCGGCAGACAAGACACAAAAGTCACCAATTCTTACGTTGCTGCCTAAGCGTATATTTTTGCAGTTGTAATAGGATGCTTTATCAGAAAGCATTACGTTCTTTCCAAAACTTGCAAAGCCCATTTCTGTGATTTGGTGTTCAGTCAACCAAGCCATATCAGACCTCTGCAATTAATGAAATTATTTTTTCCTGACTGGATGCGTCAAGAATTGGGTAAATTGGTAAACAAATAACCTCGTTTGCTGCTTTATTCGCTACCGGTAAATTTGAATGTGTTGCTGATGGCAGTCCTCGGTACATCGGGAAATCACTAATTAAGGGATAAAAGCTTGCTGGTAGCGTTCCTCATCGTTCTTTCGGGTTCGTTGTGTCAGTATATGCGTTGCCGTTACTATCGCAAACGAGTTATCCGCTGCCAGCAACTCATTCACCTTGTCATGATAATCGGTCAGCTTGGCAATGGGAAAACGGATAGAGGTTTCACTGCCCAACAAACCGTAACTAAAATAATCCGGTCGCCAATTGGCATGCTCATCGGCCAGCACAGCCAAACTG
>CAIMEB010000020.1 GCA_903839855.1 uncultured Methylococcaceae bacterium | reverse complement strand
CCATTCCGTCACCGTTTACATCCATTGTCCGATCAATAGTTCTTGTATCCCAATATCCTATATCGCTATTTGATAGATATTGGAAACCGCTGCCGCTTGATAGATAAACAGCGGCATTGCTTTTAGCTCCATTTTGCCAAACGCGAACTATATCCGTTTTACCATCCCCATTCACGTCTATTACATATTCCGCAGTTCTACTATCCCAACTACCGATATCCGAACTTGACAGATATGTAAAATCTGCAGAATATGTTTGCTGCCCTTGAAATCTCGTGGGATTTAAACAATTACCGGACTGATCACATTCAGTTATGTCAGAAATTCTAGATTGATAAGCTTGGATAGCGCCGTTATAAGATATTTTGTAAACTTTGATAGCGTTCATCAAATTTAGTGCTTTTATGTCTATTAAGCGTTTAGTATTTTTGATAATACTATCCCCCTCATATAAAGCAATTTGATCTGGTCGACTTTCATACCCAAACTGCACCGACGCATAAGGCGCAACCCCCGCCGCATCATTACCTGTGTAATCAATCCGATTGATATAAGCCTCACCGTTGGCGTTGTCCTCTATATATGATGTAGCGATATAATTACCCTTGGTGTCGCTAATCTTATTCACATTCCATAGCCGAACTGTAGCTTTGCCTTGCGCTTCAATACGAGAATCCGCCGTATTACCGTATTCGATAATCTGACCGGCTTTCGTCCAGGCCTTAAAGCTGGCTGGACCATTACCTGCTTGGCCATAAGAAATAATGCGGGTATAGCTTTCGGTTTCAGTGCGATATTCGGTGCCGTCCGCGCCATAATTACCGGACACAGCAACGAGACGTTGATTATCCAGACAATATCGATCATTAGCATCGTAATTGATGCCACCTTTAAAGCCGTCTTGCACAATCGTCGCGGGACAGCGGTGGATGACGGACAGCCCACCGAGCGACCAGCCCACGCCAAGAACACCATTGCCGCTTTGGCTGTTATAATTGAGAGAGAGCGTCGGTGCCATACCCGCCGTACCGGGTGGTACCGCAAGAGGGATGGTGTAGATAGCTGCACCGGATTCAGATACCCGAAAACTGCCGGGAGTGGCGCCAACAACGGCTGAATTCGCCAGTTCTGACTGAGCGACGAACATCAATAGCAACAGAAAAAACCCGCGAAAGGAGTTAAGTCTAAACGGTGTTCCCGTGGATGATAATGATGATTTTAAAGAGGATAAAAATGTAGTGACCCATTTAGCGAAATTCATTGACAGCACCCCGTTTTGCAAACATCGAGTTGGTAATTTAGGCCGCATCGGTGTTCATGAATGATAAAGCGTCAATGAAAAGATTCGCCTGTGTCGGAATATAACAAAAATAAAATTAGAGAACAATACTGTGACTGGAAAATAAATATGTTCTTTTAGGTAACTCGCAAAAAATAACCGCCACTAATTTGCATCAGATCTTCCTTAAAACTGATGTATGCTACAGACCTAATTTTACCGATCAAAACCAAAGATCATGATCAATTGATCGAAACAACACATAGCTACGATTAAAGATGCCGTTAATCACCAAAAAAGGCTGGCAGACTACAGAACTCCCTCGTGAAAAGACTATTGGCACTATTTTGAATCGCTAATGAAAATATTGCAATTATTCAATCTTTGGTATATAAGTTTTTAACTCGATTTAGTTAAGACGTGGACACCAAATCTTCCTTCTTAAATAACCAGAGTACGTGGTTTTATGCCATGCCAGAATCCGTAGTACTGATCGAAAATGACTGTCTTACAACAAAAGTAAATCTTGTTCCATTTTGAATGCTTCGTCATGTTTGATAGTACTGGATACATCTATATAAGTTGAGTATTCACTGAATCACATAGATGTTTTTGGAGTGATTAGCGCTTGTAATTCTGTTAAAGATTTAACAAACGCTATTCAATCATTGAGATTTTGTAAACTTTAAGGAATCCAGCAAATGAAAAATCAAACGAGTCAGTTAATATCAAATGGCCTGACTGTCACAACCCTTTTAATAACGCTGCTTGCGCCACGTTTATCAATAGCCACAGTGCCTGTAACAATCAATCAAGGTGGTCAGTGGACGGCCTCCACTCAAGAAAAGTACTACACTCAAGACCAGGGTTCCCGGATTATGCCCTTAAAATGGATCAGTGCATTGAAACAGGCCAACGGATCGCCTTTTATGGCTGACAGTCTAAGTCGATACGGCTATCTTCCCAATCCAAAAAGTACTGAAGCGAACCTCCCCGTTGGTTTTACAGTAGCAGAAGAGAACGGCGAAAAAATAATTGGAATGAACTGTTCAGCCTGCCATACCCGACAAATCGACGTATCGGGCACCTCATATCGAATTGACGGCGGCCCCGCTATTACAGACATGCAAAGTTTTTTAAGTGATCTGCATAAAGCAGTCAATACAATACTCAATAATACTGCCGCTTTTGCTGAGTTTTCTCATGCCGTACTGGGTTCTACACCCAGCAAACAGGATGAAGAAAAACTTCACCCGGCAGTTACAACCTGGTTTGAACCCTATCATGCGATTATCCAAGGATCGTTACCCACCGAATCACCTTGGGGGCCTTCAAGACTGGATGCCGTGTCGATGATTTTCAACCGCGTCACAGGACTCGATATAGGAACAGCACCCAACACTATCATTTTAGACAACATCAAACGAGCCGATGTCCCCGCTCGTTACCCTTTCGTATGGAATGCCCCCATCCAGGACACAACACAATGGCCTGGGTTTGCGCCTAATGGTAATCGTCTTTTTGGTCTCTCCAGAAATTTAGGTGAAGTCTTCGGCGTTTTTGCTGATTTTCATCCTAAAAAGGACGCATCACGATTACTCAAAGTTAACTATGTAGATCACAATTCAGCTAACTTTCACGGTCTGAATAAGTTAGAGAGCTTGATAAAAAAAATAGGTCCACCTAAGTGGGCCTGGAAATTAGATGCTACACTGGTTGCCGCAGGTGAAAAGGTATTTAACAAAAAAGATCCCGCACAAGACAATGAGAGTTGTGCAGATTGTCATGGTATTAAAGAGGGGAAACTCCGTTCATTAACCCACAAAACCTGGGCTACACCATTAATGGATGTTGGTACTGACTCCAGAGAAGTCAATTTGCTAAGCTCTCAGGTCAAAACAGGCATACTGAAAGGGGCTGTCATTTTTCCTACCAAACCACCACTCAAGGCCGTTGATTCAGCTTTTTCAGTATTGGGAACTGTAGTGGCGGGTTCTATTATTCAACATTATCTCCCGGTTGAACTCGATGCGAAACAACAAAAAGACCTCAATAAACTGGATCAGTTTAAAGCAAAATTTGCAAGCGAAGTAGAAAAGCTTGAAGATCTTGGCGACTTAGGTAGTTTAGATGACCTCAAAGAAACTCTTGAAACCAAGGCTCCTACTGCAACACCCAGCTTTCCTTATGAATCCCGAGTACTCCAGGGTATCTGGGCAACCGCTCCCTATCTGCATAACGGTTCGGTATCCTCTTTGACTGAATTATTAACCCCAGCTGCGAAACGGGCTTCAGCATTCAAAGTGGGGCCTGCTTATGATATCGACACAGTTGGATTGGCTGCTGAACAAACTAAATTTAACTTCACTTTAAAAACAACTGATTGCAAAGATAGAAACTCCGGTAATAGCCATTGTGGTCATGACTATGGTACAAGCTTTACACCTCAGGAGAAAAAAGCACTACTTGAATATCTAAAACAATTGTAAGCCTTAATAACGTGTAAGAATGCGACGGAATCATCCTTCCGTCGCATCAAATAGTATCAGGAGGATTTAATGACAACAAAACTATTAGCGGGTCCAATCCTGCGCAGAACCACTACACGCAGAGTTTGTGTGTGGTTGGCAACCGCAGAGCCTTTATTATTACAATTAACCATCACAGATGATAATGGCTCAATATTAGGAAAAAGTAACCTGCAAAACATCACTCAACAACGCCTTCAGGTTGGTAAAAATCTATGGGTTTATCTCTTGCAAGCGTTACCCGATGCCGACGTTAACAACCCTTACTTTGCACTGGATACTCTTATCTATTATCGGCTAGACGAAATAGATGAATACGCTAACAGTATACCTTTAGACCTTGCTGATCTGGCTTATGGTTCGTACCCTTATCCCAGTTTCTTTATACCCACCCAGCTTAAGCAACTTTTGCATGGTAGTTGCCGAAAACCTCATGGTGGGTTTAATTCAGCTAATCAAATAGCGATGCCAGATGCACTTAGCCATGGGCAGGTATTGCTGGAAAACACTTACGATAATCTAGCTTTACGCCCGGCTATTTTATTGCTAACAGGTGATCAGATTTATGCAGATGATGTCGCTATTTCTCTATTGGCTATGCTTCGGCAACAAAGTGTCGTTATCACAGGAAAGCAGGAAACCCTACCTTTGAGCGATAGTTTTAACGCTTTAAATGCGTCTGAAAATACCAGACTAGACCCCGGCACCCTTCTATTGCATGGTCGTAAAGAGACGCTTACAACACACAACACGGGTTTTAGCTCCAGTGAGTCCGAAAACCATCTATTTACCTTTGGTGAATTTGCAGCCCATTACTTATATGCGTTTGGTAATCAGCCTGGCTGGGAGCCAGTATGGGATTGGCATGAACTTGAGTCGATAGGATTAACTAACCAAAAAGAAGCTAAAACGGCTTGGGAAGCACAACGCACGCCCCTAATGTCTTATCATAAAACCCTTCCAATGGTGCGTAAACTAATGGCGAATATTGCCACGTACATGATATTCGATGACCACGACGTAACTGATGACTGGAATATTAATGGCAACTGGTATGACAATGTACGCAACTCTCCTCTGGGGAGGCGAATTGTCTCTAATGCCTTAGCTTCCTATTGGGCTTTTCAGGGCTGGGGTAATGATCCAGATAATTTTGATAAAGATTTCATACTCACCATCAGTCAACACCTTAATGATGACGCGAATGATGCTGACATAAGTAACCGATATGACTTACATACCTGGAAAAACCGAGGCTGGGGCTTTTCTATTGCTACCGAGCCACCGATTATTGTTATGGATTCTCGCACCCAGAGACAATATGAAAACAAATATTACCCGGCACAATTACTGGATCGTTATGCATTAGACTGGCTACGTGTCGAATGGGCAAAACTAAAAACAGGCCAGAACATCGACCAAAATAGCTGCCCCATTATTGTTGCTACAACCCCCGTCATTGGGTTTTCCACTATTGAATTCGTTCAACAACTCGCCTTATGGCTAGCGGGCTTAATAGAAAGCTGGCCGATGATTACTGCGATAGAAGAATTTACCGGTCATAAAGGTTTTCTAATCAACTGGATGGTTAACACGCTAGATGCAGAATCATGGAGCGCCAATAAAGATGGTTTTTTTAATTTGATGGATGTGCTTAGCAGACGCATGGGTATCAAACGTTGCCTGTTCTTATCGGGTGATGTTCATTATGCCTTTACTGCCGAAGCCGAATTTAAATACCAAAATAACAGCTTACGCTGTTATCAATTAACCAGTAGCGCCTTAAGTAACGAACCTGATGTTAAACAATCTAAACTTTTAAATGATGCGGATAAGTTAACGCACGACATAAAAATAACGCATCGCAATTGGGCGCTATTACCACAGAATCGCTGGTCTATTAAAGTGCAACTGGTCGAGGCAGAAAATACTGAATCACATGTGATTCCTGTTTGCAATCTGGGGCTGGTTGAATTTAAGAATGCGTTGCCCACCAGTCACACCTTATTGACTGGTGATAACTACGTGATGTTCCCATTGCCAGAACAAGAAATCTAAATCGATTTTGGATACCAATCTAATAACTGAGGAACATAAAGCCATTTTTGCCTGATAAAACGATTAGATCCTATTCAAAAAGTGCCGTGCCAGTTACCTCCTTAATAGCGACTTATTTAAGTAACTGGCTTTCCCCATAGACTCTTCAGCCATTTCTCCATATCATTAACATAAGTAAAAATAACCGGCACGACTAACAAACACAGTAACGTCGAACAAATCAAGCCGCCAATGACTGCTGTTGCCATAGGTTGTCGAAAACCACTGTCGGTGCCGATGCCCATAGCAATCGGTAACATACCTGCTATCATGGCTACGGTAGTCATGACTATCGGTCGGGCACGCTTTTGACAGGCGTCTATCAGTGCTTCGACTCTACTTTGGTTTCTATCTCGCATCCCAATAATCGCGTATTCTACCAAGAGAATCGAGTTTTTGGTGACGATACCCATCAACATAATAACCCCGATCATGGATGACATATCCAGCTCACTGCCACTGACCAGCAAGGCAATAAACGCGCCTCCCAGTGATAACGGGATAGCAGAAAGTATCGTAATGGGCTGAAAGAAGTCCTTAAATAACAGCACCAACACACAGAACACACACACAATACCAGTAAGCATCGCCATGCCGAACCCCCCCATTAGCTCTTTCATAATTTCAGCATCTCCCGTCTGAATTAAATGTACGCTGGATGGCATACCGATCACCGAAGGGAGTGCCTGGGCGGCTTTCATGGCTTGACCCAAAGGCATGCCGGTCAGTTCGGCATTAATGGTAACAAAGCGCTGACGGTCATAACGGTCAATTTGCGTTGAACCACTTTCCATGCTGAGTTTAGCCACGCTAGCCAGTGGAACCAAACCCGTACGGGAACGAACACGCAAATTGGCGATAGTATCCAGATCTCGACGAGCTGTATCCGCCATGCGTACCCGAATATATAACTGACGATTATCCAGATTGAGCTTGGCTAGTTGGTTATCAAAATCACCGCTGGTCGCTATGCGCACAGTTTCTCCGATAAGCTCAGCGGTAATCCCCAAATCCGCAGCACGATGCCAATCAGGGCGAATGATGATTTCCGGACTTTCCAGATCGGCCGTAGAATTGATATTGCTTAGGGTGCCGACATTGCGTAACTCTCGTTCTACCGCTTGTGCGGTAGATTTAAGCGCATTTTCATTATCACTGGCCAGAATCAACGCAAATTTCCCACCAGGCCCGCCAGTACTGATGTTAAAGCGTGCGCCTGGAACAGTTTGTAAAGCCTGTCTGGCCACACGCTCAATCTCGGCTTGCGGTGGGCGTTGAGCACGATTGGCAAGACTTAACAGTACCGAACCTTTACGGACACCACCTGTAGCCTGGGAATTACCCACTGCGGCGAAAGTATGATCGATACCTACTGCCTGAGTTAAGGACTTACGAATGGATTCGGCGACAGTCACGCTATCGTCTAAAGAACTGCCGGGTGGCAGTTCAAAGTTAAGCGAGGTATAGCCCCGGTCTGATGCTGGCATAAAACCAGTATTGATAAACGGCAGAAGACTACAACTGGCGATGAAGAATACCGTGCTCAATATCAGCGTGGTACGCCGGTTGACTAGCGTCCAGCTTACCGCTTGTATGTAGCGCCTCATAGTGTTGCCCTCAGGCGTCTCTGCCTGCGGGTGGGATTTAAGAAAAAATACCGCAAGCATTGGCGTCAATAAGCGTGCAACCAATAAGGATGCCAATACGGCGACCACTGCCGTCCAGCCAAATTGCCGAAAAAACAGCCCGGGAATCCCGCTCATCGCAGCGGTCGGAAAAAAGACTGCGACCAGCGCAAAGGTAGTGGCAATCACCGCCAGCGCAATTTCCGTAACAGCATCGCCCGCTGCCTGATGGATCGATTTTCCACTACGTGCATGACGGGCGATGTTTTCGATTTCTACAATGGCGTCGTCCACCAGAATACCGACGACTATCGCTAAAGCCAACAAGGTCAAAATGTTTAAAGAGAAGTCTAGCCAATTCATCACTGCGAAGGTAGGCAAAATAGACAATGGTAGTGCTGAAGCTGATACCAGCGTCGCCCGCCAATCGCGCAGAAACCACCAGACCACCAATACCGCCAGCAGCGAACCTTCATACAGCATGTCCATGGAACCTACAAATTGATCATGAGTATATTGCACTGTGCCAGCAATCAGAGTGAAGCTTAGCGTATCATCCGCTTGTTGCAGCTTTTTCAACGTCGCATCGAGGTTTGCGGCGATCAGGGTTTCATCTGCGCCTTTGGCTCGATACACGCTAAAACCCAGCACCGTTTTGCCGTCCAGCAGCGCTGTCTGGGTACGTTCCGCTATAGTATCTCGAACCGTGGCAAGTTGATCTAAACGAAAGTTTTTACCCGTGCTCAAGGCAATCGGCAATGCGGCCAATTCTGCTGCCTGATGCACAGTAGCCAGCGTGCGTACCGTCTGCTCATCTTGTCCCAGATTGCCGCGTCCACCTGACGACTGTTGCTGTACCTGACGCAGCGCGTGTGAAACATCGGTAGCAGTAACACCCAAGGAGGCTAAACGTACCGGATCAACTTCTACCCTTACCTCGCGCGTTACGCCCCCCAAGCGTTCATAACGGCCTACACCGGGAACGGCCATAACAGCTTTTGCCAATTCATTGTCCACGAACCAGGATAATGTTTCTTCATTCATACGCGTAGACGAAACGGCATAAGTCAACATCGGTGCACCAATCACATTGACAGCGCTGATTACGGGCTGCTGAAGACTGATCGGCAGATTGGTACGCACTTGATCGACGGCGTCTTTGGTTTCAATCAAGGCATCGGAAACGGCTTTTTCAAGGACGAATTCGACGGTGATAGTGACCAGTCCATCCCGGATGGCAGTACGAATATGTTTGATACCTGAAACATTGGCTATTGAATCTTCTACTTTACGGGCGACTTCGGTTTCAAGCTGGGCAGGTGCAGCACCGGGTTGGATGAGCTTTACAATGATGGTCGGCAGCTCCAGATCCGGCATACTCTGGACAGATAACTGCTGAAAACCACGCAGTCCAGCAATACTTAACAGAATGAAGAGCAGGATGGATGGAATAGGATTGCGTATAGACCAGGTTGCCAGATTCATTGCTAATTCCTAATGTGCTGTAACGGTGGCAGGTAATACTTTTACTAAATCGCCGTCATTAAGAAAACCAGCACCCTGAGTAACCACTTGCGCGTTTTCGTCAAGTCCTTCCAAAATTTCCACTTCCTCCCCTTGGCGACGTCCAGTGACAACCCTTTCCAGTTTAACTTCGGATATATCCTTATTTTCGTTGAGTTTAACTACAAAACTGTGACCATCGCGAATAATAACACTGGCCGCTGGTACAACCAATGCAGGACTTTGGGTTAATAAAATCCGTCCATTAGCATACATGCCTGCACGTGAATTACTGCCTGGTTCAATATCAGCGAATAGGGTGCCCAGTCGGGATTGGCTATCCAATGAACTGGCAATTTTTCTAACTTTAGCTGTAGCATGACTACCATCAGGGAGCTCTAGCTGAATGCTTTGCCCGATTTTGATTTTTGCTAATTGTTCAGCCGTTAATTCTCCTCGCCATTCCATTCGGTTTTGGCGAATCAGTTTAAACAGTTCCTGACCAATGCTATATACGGTGCCAAGCGTAGCGTTACGTGAACTGATGATGCCATCGTCTGGTGCGGTGACTTCTGCATAGCGCAGTTGTATCCGCTTTGCCGCCAGTTGTGCTTTAACAATGTCTACCTGGGCTTTTGTCGTTAGAGCCTGTGTCTGGTTTTGCAAAATATCCTGTTTACTCAAGCCCCCATTTTCTTGCAGTAAAGCAGCGCGTTCCCGATTTGCCTCAGCCTGAGCCGCATTGGCTTCTGCTTGCTTAAGGGTAGCCATAAGCTGAGCTTCATCAGTTTTGAGCATGTCGGTATCAAAACGCGCTACCAATTGCCCTCGATGAACGACATCTCCTATCTCCGCATTGACTTCAAGCAAACGCAGGCCTGCAATCTGAGCGCTTAATACCGCTTCCTGCCAGGGCGCAATGGCGCCAGGAACCTCCACTCTTGCTGTCCAAGACTCCCAACGTGATGTCGTACGAGTGACATTAAGTACTGGAATAGCGGGTTTTTCTGCAACTGAACGACTTTTTTTTGCATTAGCGACCCACGCAATTACGCCGACAGATATCCCTAACCCGAATATAATCAAGAAGGTAAACAGATAACGTCTGGATGGCGATTTTGCTGAATTATTGGAGTTTAAGCCTGTTGTACTCATTGAATGACGTTTTCCAAAAGAGAATCTGGGTAATATACCAGCAGAAATGCTGCGAAAGGGAAGTGATTCTGTATTAAAGGCAATTTACACGCCATAAAACTAATGAACGCTTAGTCCAATCGGACTTCATTAGAGATTAACATTATATAAATAAGTTGTTAGATTTGAAAAGCGGATAAAAATTAATTCTCCCAAACGACCTAAGTTGGCTCGATATTGAATGGAACTGCTGTTTATCAATCATGCTAAACACACATTCTGTTGAAATAGTAGCAGCACACATTCTGATAAGCTACACGTTAAAGTTTTATGGGGGACTTAAGTGTCGAGATCGGGGCGGCAGGTAAATTTAATAGTCTTATCCTTCGGTGTGAATGTGTTAAGTGCATATCACAACACACAGGATGATTTTTTTAAACTGTCAACTGGAAAATGAATGGTGTCTGAAAAACTATATGATCTTTATCACGGAATATTACAAGAAAAAATACTGGCGCAATGGGGAGGTGCGTAGCGGTTGTTTTTAATAGGTGACCTATTTAAAAGGTGACAAAAGGCACACAAGGATATAAACTAACTCAGATGAAACCCTTTCGCTGGAACCACGAAAAAAATGAGACTTTAAAAATTGAGCGAGGAATCTCTTTTGAGATAGTAACACTTGCTATTGAGGCCGATGGTTTACTGGATGTGTTACGTAAACCAAATACTGAAAAGTATCCAAATCAATCTGTTCTTGTCGTAACATTTAATGGTTATGTTTACTTGGTGCCTTTTGTTGAAGAACCTGATTACTTCTTTTTAAAGACAGTAATTCAAAGCAGAAAAGCGACCAGAGATTACTTGTATAGGAATAGTAAAAATGAATAAACTTGATACATTTGAAAAAGAGATTTTGGACGCTTACGAAAAAGGGGAGTTAAAGCAGGCTTCACCTTCAAAAGCAGAGTTAACCAAATTTAAAGCGGCAGCAACGGCTACTTTTCTTAAGGAAAAACGAGTGAATATCCGTCTTTCCACGCCAGATCTTATGGATATTCAAGCCCGAGCGTTAGAAGAAGGCATGCCATATCAAACTTTAATCGCTAGCGTGCTTCACAAATTTGTATCGGGTCGCCTTGTTGAAAAACATCAGCAAACATCATAGAAAGCATCTCTCATTTTTAAGAGGGTTACACGCCCTATCGTATTGAGATCAAGGGCGAAGTATCGGAAGTATCGCCTGAGACAAAAATACAATTATACTTCACGCGGGCATAGATGCGGATTTTGTAAAAAGCTGAAACTTTGGATTCAAAAGCGTTTTCACCTGATCCTTATAAGTCGATTTCACCTTGTTGAGACAATCGTCAATAGCTTCCTTAAATTCAGAAAATG
>CAIMEB010000019.1 GCA_903839855.1 uncultured Methylococcaceae bacterium | reverse complement strand
GTAATTTAAGTTTATTATAAATCAATGTGTTATGTTTTATTTTATTTGAAACAACATAAAATAACCTCAAAAACATGAATTTTATGATTCTTAACTTACTGTTTTTAAAGGTCAATATAAAAACTTGAACATCGAGTATAAGACAGTATTTAATCCAGTCATTTTTATCTGGTTTACCCCTGGATGCACAACCATCCACTTTAGTTAAGATTGAATGAAAATCCGCCAGTGCTTCTCTGTACTCTTGATCATGAATATCTTCAATTAATGAATTTATCTCTCGAGTCATGCTTTTTTGTCGGTCTTCATTGACGAACACGCATTGCCTTGATCTTTTAACAGCGATTTGAAGTATAAATTTTAAGAGGTTGCTCACCTTTAAAAATCGAATGTTGAAGTGTAAACCTTGACAATAAAACAGTAAGATGGGTATGTTATCCCGATTAATTAATAACGTGCAAGGTTTCTGAAACAACCCAATGACCAATCCATCCTCCCCAGTTCGAACCGTCGGGGTATTCGACTCCGGCGTCGGCGGCTTGTCTGTACTGAAAGCCATAAGAAAAAAGCAGCCCACGATTGATTTTATCTACATCGCAGATTCAGGGAATGCACCTTATGGAAGCCGATCAGCAGAATTCATTGAAAGTCGCGCCTCTCATATTACGAATTCCCTCGTTGACGCAGGCGCACAGATCATTGTCGTGGCCTGTAACACTGCAACTGCGATAGCCGTTGCAAAGCTACGTGCAAAACTGACCGTCCCGATTGTCGCAATGGAACCCGCTATAAAACCAGCGGTCGCACATACAAAAACCGGCGTTATCGGCGTTCTTGCCACTGAAAGAACAATAGAAAGCCCCTCCGTAGCAAGGCTTTGCAGGGAATTTGGCCAAGGCGTGAAAATACTTTTACAGCCCTGCCCGGGTCTGGTAGAGCTAGTCGAGAGAGGCGAACTCTCATCCGACTACACTCAAGAATATCTCAGAAAACTTATTGCCCCCTTGATAGCCCAAGGAGCCGACACCCTTGTACTTGGATGTACGCATTATGTATTTTTGGAACCTATGATACAACACATCACTGGAGCGAAAGTCCATATCATCGAGTCATCAGCGGCTGTTGCTCGCCAAACCGTGAGGTATCTGAGTCATAATAAAAATCTTGAGCCCGGTGAACGGACAGGTCAAGAGCTGTTTTTGACGACAGGCTCACCGGAAAATGCTCAGACCATCTTTTCAAAGCTCTGGGGCAGTCCGGTTGAGGTTCAGGCACTTGAGAACAAACCAGCTCACGCCGACCTAATGACTTACTAAGTCAGTTTAAACTGATCCCCATCGTTCGCCCATAAAACTGCAAAAGTAACTGCTCAAATTCACCAATGGGTATCGGTTTATTAAAGAGGTAGCCTTGAAATACCCTACAGCCCTGTTCTTTTAAAAACTCAAGCTGCTCTCCAGTTTCGACACCTTCAGCAATAACGTTCAGGTCGAAGTTTTTTGCCATTTGGATAATGGTTTTTATCATAACTGCATCGTTAGGGTCAGATACAATGTCCCGGACAAAACTTTGATCTATTTTAAGTTGATTGATGGGCAGTCGTTTCAAATAGGTTAGACAAGAATAACCGTTCCAAAATCATCAAGAGATAACCTGACGCCCAAAGTTCTCAGTTCGTCCATCTTGGCTACGATGTCGTTAATATCATTCAATACGACGCTTTCTGTTAACTCCAGTTTCAATCTTGAGGGATTAATGTTGTATTTACAAACGAGGATTTCAATCGATTTCACAAAATGAGGCATCATAAACTGATGGGCACTGATATTAACCGCAAGGAACAAATCTCGGGTTAAGTACCTATGTAAAATTAATTTAACTTAACTTTTAAGAAAAGTCTACGGTGAAAGATAGTCCAATATTAGCAAGCACATCAAATAATTCTCTTTTGAGATCAGCAAAAGACTTATAAGCGTCAAAAGGCAACCAGTC
>CAIMEB010000018.1 GCA_903839855.1 uncultured Methylococcaceae bacterium | reverse complement strand
GACTGGTTGCCTTTTGACGCTTATAAGTCTTTTGCTGATCTCAAAAGAGAATTATTTGATGTGCTTGCTAATATTGGACTATCTTTCACCGTAGACTTTTCTTAAAAGTTAAGTTAAATTAATTTTACATAGGTACTTAGCTGAAGCGATTGCACTCCTATTGTTTAAACAACTTGCGTTTAACTTAACGGCACTGGGGTGGTATGCGTTAGCATTGAAATTAATTATTGCGAGCTAAGTGGCTTAGAATGTATTGTTAAGGCTAAGACCTCAAACAACCCATGAGTAATAGAATAATATTATGAATTTCGCTTCCGATAACTGGGCAGGCGTACACCCTGCCATTGCACAACGTTTGTTAGATGTTTCCTCAGGGTTCTCGGCGCCTTATGGAACCAGTGTCTTCGATAGAAATATCGAGCAACGTTTTAATGAGCTATTCGAGCGAGAGGTGGCGGTTTATTTCGTGAGTACAGGAACTGCCGCGAACTCGCTGGCATTGGCTGCAGTCAATCGTCCGGGCGGGGTATCATTTTGTCATCGGGAAGCGCACATGCTGGAAGATGAATGTGGTGCACCAGAGTTTTTTACGCATGGTGCTCGGCTGGCACCGGTCGATGGGGATAATGGAAAAATAAATCCCCAAAACCTTAAAGCTGAAATTGAACGCTTCCCATCCAATTTTATTCATGCAGGGCAGCCGATGGCTATCTCTATTACACAGGCGACTGAAATAGGCACGTTATATCAGCCTAGTGAAATTGATAGTATCGCTGAAATTGCGAAGTCTTATGGTTTACCTCTACACATGGATGGCGCTCGGTTTGCCAATGCCTTAGTGGCGTTAGAACTATCACCCGCTGGAATGACCTGGAAGCGTGGGGTGGATATTGTATCCTTTGGGGCGACTAAAAATGGGTGTTGGTGTGCCGAAGCCTTGGTGTTTATGAATCCAGAACTGGCGAAAGATTTGCCATTTATCCGTAAACGTGCGGCTCAGTTATTGTCTAAAAGCCGGTTTATCGCAGCGCAATTTGACGCTTATTTAAAGGATGGCCTTTGGTTGGAGATGGCTGCTTATGCCAATACTATGGCTCAGCGATTGCAGGCCGGGATTGTGAGTTCTAAGCGTGCCCGATTAGCTTGGGTAGCAGAGGCAAACGAGGTTTTTGCGATTCTGGATAAAGCGGATATGGAGCAACTTCAGAATCAGGGGGCGGTTTTTTATCAGTGGAATCCACCACGTGCCAAAGCCGGTTTAGTTGATGAACAGGAAGTGTTAGTTCGATTGGTGACCAGCTTTGCAACCGAGGCCGATCAAGTTGACCGGTTTATATCGCTGTTGGGGTAGTTTTATGTAATGAGATACCACGACCGCGAATCGTAGTGCAGCAAATAGTAGACAAGGGCTGTTCATTGAATTACTATAATCACATAAATGTAATTCAAAGAAGATCATTTCTCATGAGAAGCACTATTACCGCTAGAGGCCAAACGGTTATCCCCTCTGAAATTCGGCAGTATTTTCACCTATCGCCGTCTGATCGACTGGAATGGGTTGTCGATGGCACTGTCATCCGTGTGATTCCAGTCAAAACCGATCCTCTCGATGCATTTCGTGGACGTGGTGCCGGAGGTGCCTCTGCCAGACTATTGGCGGAAAGAGCACAAGACCGGAATTGAGCAAGAAGGCCGATTGGCTTATCAGCAATGCTTGTCGCTACCCATTGAATGGATACATGAAAATCAAGCTTTACTGGAAAAGGCGGCGGAGATAAAAGCCCTCTATCAATTATCTTTGGCCGATGCCTGGATTGCTGCATCAGCGATATTAGAAGACGCTGTGCTGGTACACAAAGACCCAGAATTTGCAGCATTGGATTGCCGGCAGATGCTACTACCTTACAAATAATTTTTCGGTAATCGGGGCATTTTACGCATTTAACATCGCAATTGTTGGCTCTCGATTGCCATTTGTCTCCTTTAGAATGCGAACTCTTTCAACCCGAATCGGAATCGAGAGCACCCGAATGCGAAGTGAAGGCGACGAGTATCTATGCTTGACCCTCGCGATTGCGAATCCTGGCCGTTAATATGCGAATTTATTGCGACCGAGTCGCAATAAATTACTTTCCCTAGTAATGTTTGTCTAAACAAATGGGAGTCGGGTGGCTTAAGTTCCGAAGTGATCAGACTCAATTCGCATTCGGTTAGGATAACATGCCAATCGAATCGCAAAAAATTAAATCATGGGTCAATAAAACTGGGGCTTTCATTTGACTTTTGCCTGGATTGTATTAGAGTTTGGCTATCATCCATTTGATATTCGCAATGGCTCGTTGCAATGCGGAATTGATTGAGTCTTATAATGTATTTTGTTTATTCAGCTTTTGTGCGTACGTGACTGGGTATGTACCTCGTCGCAACGCTTCAAAGATGACATTATTTATCGCCGGTACATCAAAACAATGTATACGGGGCGAATTCCACATCCAGCTAGTAATCCAAAAATCATCATTTTAACCAAAAATGGAATGTTTTAAGGTCTCATCCTATAATTTTTTTTCACTGTTTGTACGTTTGGAAATATAAAAATATGCCTGCTATTACTCTAAAAGCTCATTATGATGGTCAACGTATTTTACTTGACGAACCATTTGATTTACCTGTTAATTCTTCTTTAATGATAACAGTTTTACCAAGTTTTAATAATGAAAATGATCCGTGGGTTAATATTGCTACAAAAGGATTATCTGATGCTTATTCTGATAGCGAACCAGAATATTTAGTAAAGAATATCAAACGATGAAAGAATGCGATATTGCCTTAACACCTATTCCGCAAGCTGATGGTGTAATAAAAAATCGTCCTGTAGTTATGCTTCTGCAAATGCCTGGCTTTGGCGATTTTCTTGTTTTATGAACACATTAAAATATTTAGCCGGTTACTCCACAACAGTTACTGATCAGGTTTATAAACTTATTGATAGTGACAAATTAGCTGATGTGCTCTTAAAAAAGTATCCGGTGAGCCACGCTATTAAAACGGATAAAGCGTTATACAGTTATGTCATTGATATAAAGTATCAGTATCTTCGGCAATCTAATCCACTAAGTAAAGTGGTTTACGATGATAAAATTGATGTTGTCCATCAGGCGTTAGGTTTACATTCGTTCGTTTCTAGAGTGCAGGGTGGCAATTTAAAAGCCAAAAACGAGATACGGATTGGTTCGGTTTTTAAAAGTGCTGCCCCAGAGTTTTTAAGGATGATTGTGGTCCATGAACTGGCTCATTTAAGAGAGAAAGAGCATAACAAGGCATTCTATAAATTATGTGAGTATATGGAGCCGAACTATCATCAATTGGAGTTTGATATGCGGCTGTATTTAACCCATCTGGATCTGGTCGGTAAACTTTACTGATGTTTATTTGAGTCGTTGAGCCAGAAATGAGTCTAGCTGATTTGCAAAAGCCTGTATATCCCGTGAATTAAGTGCTGCAGGCCCCCCAGTATCAATGCCACTGGCTCGTAACGTATCCATAAAATCCCGCATGGTTAAACGATCTTTGATATTTTCCCGTGTATAGCGTTCACCGCGTGGATTGATAGCATGGCCACCTTTTTCAATGGCTTCATAGGCTAAGGGAATATCACTGGTAATCACAAGGTCGTCAGGTTTTAATCGCTTAACAATTTCATTATCAGCAACATCAAAGCCTGATTTGACTTGTAATGACGTAATATACCGCGAGGGTGGCGTCTGTAGGAATTGATTCGCAACTAAAGTTGTAAGAGTTTTAGTGCGATTAGCAACGCGATATAAAACGTCTTTGACGGCCTTTGGGCAGGCGTCAGCATCGACCCATATTTGCATAATTTAAACGTGTTGTGTTGTTTTTTGGCTTACCGTCATCTCGTTAATAGTCCATTAAGGTTAGTTGTATTAACTCAAGGGACTATTCTATTCTACACAATTTAAAATCACAGTGAAGGCATGTATCAATAGTAAAGCGCAGTAACTGGGGGCAGCGCAGTAACTGCAGTAACTGGGGTCAGAGTAAACTTAAATGTTGTGTGTTCTATAATCTGACCTCTAAAACAATTTATTTGTTGCAAACAAATAGGGTTGCTATAAGGCAAAAAAAACAATTGAAACGGGAAATGAATTTAAGTTTACTCTGACCCCGTT
>CAIMEB010000017.1 GCA_903839855.1 uncultured Methylococcaceae bacterium | reverse complement strand
TAATGGCATGGATATAAACCTTCATTGTACAATGAACTGAAGGTTTGTGTTCATTTGTACATCGAAAGAAACCCGTTTTCATGACTTTATAAAGCCAGGAATTGCATAAAGTGTAAACCGGTAAATGAAGGATGCCAAATATTCATAGGAATTTCAGATGATGTTACGATTACAATATGAGTAGATAGACACAGGCAAGAATTAGTTAACGAACTTGAAACAAGTGGTTTCATTGGTAAACAATCAGAAACAGTCGTGTCTGTCTTGGATGCATTCAAGAATCACGGTCGGTGTTGATTTTTTTGTAATGTTTTAAATGCGATATCGTTGGTGCACTGCACCAACGCCCCCTTCTTGCAGAACACTAACAACGATCCATGAATAGGCTTAATGTATTATTGATTGAAGATGATCCGAATATCACTTTGTTAGACGATAAACTGAAAGAAATAGGTTTTATCTGTCTAAAGACCCCTTATGATTCATCATTTTTAACGCTGGTTAAAAATATTGTGCCTAATGTTATTATTTTAAATCTGGATATTCCCTCCAACGCACTCTTCGCTGATTTGCAAACGCTGAGTCATCAATCCGCGTTACCCATCATTATGTTTACCCGAGACAACCATATTGGCACTATAAACCAGGCGATTAAAGCCGAGGTGTGTGCATTGATAGTGGGGGACGTTGAACATAAAAGGCTTAATAGCATCATCAATGTCGCTATCGCAAGATTTAAACACCAGCAAGCATTAAAAACAGCATTAGAAGAAGCCTGTGCAAAGCTTGAGGATAGAAAAGTAACCGACCGGGCAAAAGCCATTTTAATCAAAACCCAAAACTTCACTGAAGATGAAGCCTATCACACCCTAAGAAAGCTCGCTATGGATAGGAAAATTACCTTAGGCGAAATGGCTAAAAATGTCATCGCTATGTCAGATCTATTTAAATAGTTACCATGAATACAACATCGATGAAAACGTTTATTAAAGTCACCGAAATATGGATACTCGATAAAGAACGCACCCAACTGGAGTTTGGCTCGGGTTTATACGGTGAATTAATTGACTTTAAAGCAGACAGTGAACAACTGACCTTTGCCTATAACGAAGGCTTGCCCGGCAAAGCATGGGCTGAAGGTCATCCCATTGTATTAACAGAATTTGAACACTCCTATTTTAAGCGTACCATCGCAGCAAAAAGCGCAGGCTTAACCTGCGGTATTGCGATTCCCATTTTTTCGGGGGACTTTTTGATGGCAGTGGTGGTTTTTTTCTGCGGTGACGATGAAGATCACGCGGGTGCCATTGAAGTCTGGAATAAAAATGTGAACCTCGAGAATAATCTGAAAGTGATGAATGGTTATTATGGTACCCTCCAGCACTTTGAGACTATTTCCAGACAGCTCAATATTCCAAAAGGTCAAGGACTGGCGGGACTCGCCTGGGCATCGGGAATGCCGGTTCTTGTTGAAGACATAGGGCAAGCGACGACCTTCATCAGAACACAAGATGCCCAACAGGCAGGCATTACGGTGGGGATTAGTATTCCTGCTTATAACAATTCCAACGAACCTTATATTCTGGCATTTCTTTCTGCTAAAGCCACACCTATTGCAAAACGTATCCAAATCTGGATACCTAATAAAGAAGGTAATCAACTTATCTGTCAACAGGGTTATAGCAAATACAACAATGACTTGGCGAAAATATTTGAAACCCTCCCCGTCACCAAAGGCATTGGCGCATTGGGTCGGGTCTGGCTAACCGGAATGCCCATTATCACAGGCAATCATGAGCCTGATTACAACCCTGAACTCGATAATCTAACTAAAATGCTGGCAATACCGGTCATTGAACAAGGCCGATTAAAAGCTATCGTTAGTTTTTTGTTTTAATGCTGCAGAGATTAAAGTGCTATTGGGCTACCCCGGGCTACCGTTTTAGTATGTTGTTTGACCAATTCAAATGCATGTTGTAACCGCTGTTGACGTGTGGCAATATGCAATTCAGGGCTACCATCTGACCAGCTTAATGCAATATGATCGCCAACCCTAATACCCATCTTCTGGCGTATCTCTGCCGGAATAACTATTCGCCCCTCTTCAGCGACTTGTAACGTTATCATTGACATAAAAACCTCTAATTACGAGCACTCATTACTGACTAACCAGGATAAGCTTGTTGATAACGTAATTTAATAGCTTGAGCCAACTGATGAACCGCCATTGCATATTTATTACTGTTATTATATTTTTTAATCACTTTAAAGTTTGGATAAGTATACCAAAACTCACTGCCTTGATAAGTACTCAGCTCAATAACAGCTTGGTCATTAACGGGGCCGGATGCGCGTTTAGTCACAGGACTATGAAACTGCCAGCCATTATGAGAAAAATAATTCGCTATACTACCCACCGCATCTTTTGGATGCCATAGATCACGCCGACCATCTTTATTAAAATCAACCGCTAAACTTCGAAAGCTACTTGGCATAAATTGACCATAGCCCATAGCGCCGGCCCAGGAACCTTGGGGTTGTAAAGGATCAAAGTCTTCATCTCGGGTCATCAGTAAGAAATGCTCCAATTCTGACATAAAATATTTTGAGCGTCTTTGAGTATCAAAAGACAGGGTCGTTAAGGCATCAAAGATACAGGTCTTACCAAAGTTTTTACCAAAATAAGTCTCTACACCAATAATGCCAACAATATATTCTGGATCAACGCCATAAGTAACGCTGGCCTGTTTAATCGATTCCGCATTATTCCGCCAAAACTCTACGCCATTACTGATATGGGCATCGGTAAGGAATTTATTCCGATAACGTGTCCAACTACCCGGTTGCGGTTTTGATGGCTCCGTAGAGGGAGCCTCTGGGCTTTCTAAACGAATTACGTAATCTAATCGATGAGCGGTTGAAAATAAACCATTCAGATACGTTTGTGAAAAACCATACTTTTGAACCATGTACTGTATAAATTTTTGTAACGCGATCGAATTAGCATAAACGCCGGTTAACACAAGCGCTTCATAATTGCCTAAATATGGTGGTCTATTAATACTATTTGAATTCTGTTGAGTGAGCTTATCGCTTGGATATGTAATCGATGGTACTTTGTTTTGTGTATTGCCTTTAACTGGATAACTGCCCTCATCGTTATCCCCTCTTTCAGTTGCGCATCCCACCAACAATATGACCAAAGTCCATTTGAATAGGCGTTTACAGTGTGCTAGTTTTGCCATAAAAATCTCCCGTTATTTATTTTCTTTGTGTAAAGCATTGCTCAACTTAAATCATGAACTATTTTACCCGAATCGTATACCAAATCGCTCCGATTGATGAAACACACTTGTTTTTTATGAGAAAGTCGTGCTTTAGCTGGTGGTTGTTCAGTCATTTGGTTGATATGAGACCATTAAGCTAATGGGTTTTTTAAGATCGCCTTGTAGAACAACTCCACGTTTATTTTCAGCTAAGTGTCGGACTATTTTATAGGCTTGTTCAATTTGATCACTTGCTTCTAATTTTTCGGATAATTCAGTTAAGCTAAACTTCTGGTTAGAAGTTTTTAACTCATTAATAATTCTTCTTTGTAACACTAATAGTTTTTCTGCAGCTATTTTTCCGGCTTCTACACCGGGTTGATTGTAGGCATTAATATTAATTAATGAAGCATAAATACCCACAGTACGTTCGAACAGTGCAATGAGTGCGCCAATAGTTTTTGGAGATATTTCAGAGAGGGTTAAGGTAATAGAATCGCGATTGTTGTCATAGAGAGCTTGCCGTGTACCTAGCATCATGCCAGACAGATAATCACCGGTTGTAGTATGAACATCGACCTCAATAGAGGGGCCATTTCTGTCTTTAAGTACTTCAATAAAAAGTGTAAAGAAGTTAGCTACGCCTTCTCGTAACTGTTGAACAAAAGCGTGTTGATCAGTAGAACCTTTGTTCCCATAAACAGTGAGTCCTTGGTGAACTACATTACCTTCTAAGTCAACTTCTTTTCCTAATGACTCCATGACCAATTGTTGTAAGTATCGAGAAAATAATTGAAGATCATCTTTATAAGGCAGGATAACCATATCTTTTTCACCTTTACCGTTGCTGGCATAATACCAAGTCAACGCTAATAAAGCGGCTGGGTTTTGTTTTATGTCCGGTATTCGAGTAGCAATATCCATCGTTTTTGCGCCCGCCAATAATTCATTAACATCAATTCCCATTAGTGAGGCAGATAATAAACCCACGGATGACATTTCTGACGTTCTTCCTCCTACCCAGTCAAACATAGGAAACTCAGCTAACCAACCTTCATTTCTTTCCATTTCATCCATTTTACTGCCTGGCATAGTCACTGCTACGGCATGGTCAGAAAAACTCAAGCCTTGTTTTTTAAAGGCTTCTTTAACTTCGAGTAAGCCGTTTCGAGTTTCTGGGGTTCCACCGGACTTGCTTGTAATTATAACGAGGGTGCTTTTAAGGCGGTCATTGATCTGACCTAATGTTTTATCAATACCAGCAGGGTCTGTGTTGTCAATAAAATAGATTGATAATGCGGAAGGTAAAGGTGCTAACGCATCGTTGACGAATTGTGGACCTAGTGCCGAACCGCCAATTCCGATTGAGAGGATATCAGTAAACTTAGATGCACTGATAGGACGAATTTGACCATCATGAATTTTTTGAACGAAATGTTCAATTTGTTCAAGGTTAGTGATAATTTCATTCCTTAGTTCTGGGGGCGCTAAATCGGGATTACGCAACCAGTAATGGCCTACCATTCTATTTTCATCTGGATTGGCAATAGCGCCCTGCTCTAGAGCCTCCATATCTTTAAAAGCCTTAGAAAATTTGGGTATCAGCGTATTGACCAACTCATTATCAAAACGCATCCTACTTATATCGAGGTATAAACCTAAGTCTTCATTAAAGTACAGCCAATCTTGATAACGTTGCCAAAGTTCTTTATTTTTCATAAATCCTGAAAGTGATTGATTAGTAATTATTAGTGGTGGTGGGTGTTATTAATTTAGACCTTTTAAATATTCTATTGTCATAAAAAGCGCTGCGATTGAACGAGCTTCAGTGTATTCGCCAGTCGCTAATAACTCATTAATTTGGCTCAATTTCCAGGGAATGACTTCCAATTCCTCGGGTTCGTCACCACACAATTTTTCTGTATATAAGTCCTGAGCGATGATAATTTCTGTTGTATGTTCTAGATAAGATGGCGCTAAAGAAAAAGTGCTTAAGTGGGTTAGTTTTTTGGCTCCAAAGCCTATTTCTTCTTTGAGTTCCCGGTTGGCTGCTATTAAAAAAGATTCTCCGTTATCTACTTTGCCTTTAGGCAAACCTAATTCATAACGATGCACACCAGCAGAATATTCTTTAATTAATAAAACAGTTTCGCTATCGAGCAGGGGTACAACTAAAACAGCTCCACCTTTGTTAACACGCGCTAAGCGTTCATAATTACGACGTTCGCCATTACTAAATTGAATATCAAGTGATTCTATATGAAATAATCGACTTTTAGCGAGCGTAGTTTTATTTAGAATGATCGGTTTTTCTGTCATTGTGCTATTTTATGATTTTTTTGATAAATATAACCCACTATGATGATTGATTGGAAAAAAATTGATACTGTTTTATTAGATATGGATGGCACTCTACTGGATTTAAACTTTGATAATCATTTTTGGAATGAGTTTGTACCTTTAAAATACGCAGAGCAACATAGTATTAGTGTTGAATCAGCAAAAATACAATTAAGACCTCAATTCAAAAGTATGGAAGGTAAGTTAGAGTGGTATTGTCTGGATTATTGGAGTGAAGCTTTAAATCTAAATATTGCTGAATTAAAGCTAGAAATATCGGGCTTAATCACTGTTTTACCGCATGTTACCGAGTTCTTGGAAAAGTTACGCCAATCTTCTCTAAAAGTGATATTAGTCACTAATGCTCATCGAGACAGTTTAGGTTTAAAAATGGAAAAAACCTGTTTACAGCGGTTTTTTCATCACATCATTAGTTCTCATGATATTGGTTTTCCAAAAGAAAACCAGCAGTTTTGGAAACAGTTACAGCACCAACAATCCTTCGATAAAAATACTACTGTGCTAATTGATGATAGCCTTGCTGTCTTAAATTCAGCACAATTGTTTGGTATAAAGTACTTAATTTCGGTAAGTAAGCCCGACACTCAACAACCCATCAGAACCATCCTTAATTATCCAGCCATTGAGGATTTTCGTGAGCTCATGGTGGGGTTGTAGGTTTAGCTGCTCAGAAATAGTAAGCTTCTCTCGTACTTGAATAAAAAACATAAACCTTATCGATTGCGTAGCGTAACTAGGCTATTGTATCCGGTTTTTGGCATACTAATCAAAAACACCTCATTAATTTCGTTAAACGGTACTTTTATGACAGCTACGTTAAATAAAATAGATATAAACGCTTTTCTCAAAGAAGATATCGGTTCTGGAGATATTACCGCCGCTATTATTCCTGAAACAGCTCATGCCACTGCTGAAGTGATTACCCGAGAAGACATGGTACTGTGCGGTCAAGCCTGGTTTAATGCGGTACTGGAAAAGCTGGATGCTGAGGTCACTATTTATTGGTTAGTCAATGAGGGGGCGACTGTTAAAAAAGACACTTTATTATGTAAAGTGAGAGGAACAGCAAGGGCTTTATTGACGGGTGAGCGGACGGCACTCAACTTATTACAACTATTATCGGCGACAGCAACCCTTGCAAAAACCTATGCCGATGCTGTTGCAGGAACAGGTTGTAAAGTATTAGATACCCGAAAAACCATTCCAGGCTTAAGGAACGCACAAAAATATGCTGTCGTTTGTGGTGGTTGTTATAATCATCGGATTGGTTTATATGATGGTGTGTTAATCAAAGAAAATCATATTATAGCCGCCGGTTCAATCACTCAAGCCATTCAAACCGCGAGAAAATTGACAACGGTGAACGTCGAAGTTGAAGTAGAATCGCTGTCTGAGCTGATGGAGGCGCTAGACGCTAAGCCAGATCGGATTATGCTAGATAATTTTAGTATTGATGATTTGCGTGCTGCTGTTGAGTTAAATGCTGGGGCAATTGATTTGGAGGCATCCGGTAATATTAGCCTCGAAAATATTCGAGCGTATGCAGAAACAGGTGTTGATTACATTTCTATTGGCGCCCTGACGAAAAATGTTAAAGCCATTGATTTATCTATGCGCATCAATGTGATGAGTTAATACGAATAGGTAGTTTATTAGCATGATTGCAAACATTGAAAATTTAGTGAAACAAATGAGTCATGGCGTTTATGTGATTGGTGTTACGGATGGTCTTCATCAAAATGCTTTTACTGCCGCTTGGGTTATGCAGGCCTCTTTTAAGCCACTTTTATTAGCGTTGAGTATTAACCATAAGCATTATTCTTACAAGTTATTAGAGGTGGGTGGAGTCTGTACCATTAATGTGCTAGCGCAGAATCAATATGCAATTGCAGAACATTTCGGGCATTCAGTCAAGGATAAAATGTCAGGCTTTCAATGGCAAACTGATATAACAGGTGCGCCTATCCTATCAGAAGCCTTGGCTTATTTTGATTGTCAAGTGAGCCACTATACCAAGGCAGGCGATCATACAATAGTCCTGTGCCAAGTTGTTTCAGCAGGTACACTTAATCAAGGGAGGCCATTATTGTATAACCAGACGGATAACATGGATGGTAGTAGCAAATTATATGAATGAGTTATTATCACTAATACCTGAAATTTTTAGTAAGAAGAACAGCGATGTAGTTAAATAGTTAATACACGCTTGGATCAATGTTTACGATGTAATATGTTAAATAATAAAAATCCGATAAACATGGCTGCGACAAAAACATAACTACCCGATAATCCAGATGTTAAACCCATCAAGGCAGGGCCAGGACATAAGCCAGATAACCCCCAGCCTATGCCAAATAAAGTCGCCCCCGTGATTAATTTGGCATCAATTTCTTTAGATAAGGTACGTTTTGTCTTGTTGGTTGCAAGTCTATACCGTGCGCTTTTTTTAATTAACCATTGCAATAAGCCTAATGTTAATAAAGCGCCTGCCATCACCAAAGCCAGGCTTGGATCCCAATTACCGGTGACATCTAAAAAGCTTAATACCTTAACCGGATTTATCATTTGAGACACTATTAAACCTAATCCAAAGGTTAGACCACTCGCAAAAGCAGAAAGATTTAAGTTCATTGGTATTTCCCTAAACGAAATGCCGGACTAAATAGACAGTGATACCTGCCGTTGTCATAAATGTCAGTGTTGCCGCAATTGAACGTGGCGACAGGCGGGCATTGCCGCAAATACCGTGTCCACTGGTACAACCACCGCCCAGCTGGGTGCCATAGCCTACTAATAATCCAGCAATGACAAGTATCATTAGTGGGGTGTTAATCTGGATTGAAATGTCTCCGATAAGTAAACGCCACAGAGGGGCGCTGATGACGAGACCGATTACAAACGATAGGCGCCAATGTCTATCTTGCTGCCAGTGTTTTATAAGCCCTGCTGCAATGCCAGAAATCCCCGCCGTTCTGTTATTGAAAAATAATAAGATTGCAGCGGCTAAGCCGATTAATATACCGCCAAACAGGGCTGATACAACTGTTAAGAACGTCATCTTCAAATATCCTAAATAGATAAAAACGAATAGCTCATCTTACTCAATAACCTGTATGAATGTGAACTGTTTTTAATAGCTCGTTTCTTTGGCTGCTGATAGCATTTCATCAATAAAATGCTGGCTATACAGGGGCAGGTAATTGTGTTTTAAATAGGCTATTTTGGTAGTTGAACTGGGAATAAGATGTGACAGGTCGCGGGCAACCAGATCCCAATCTGCCAAGGGATCATAGGCCATTCTTGCAATAAGACCGACTCCTAATCCCAGGCGAACATACGTTTTGATGACGTCCGTATCTGCGGCGGCCAGAATAATATCGAGTTCAAGTCCCTTATTTGTAAAAGCTGTTTCAATGTTAGATCGACCTGTGTAGCCAAAGCTATACGTTAAAATAGGGAATTCTGAAAGTCGCTCAAGTGTGATCTCACCTTCACTGAGAGGATGTTGTTGTGGCACGACCAAAGCATGATGCCATTCATAGCAGGTTTTAAGAACCAGGTCGTTAACCTGATCAACGCGCTCAGTACAGATAGCGATATCGGCTTTACGTGCGTGTAATTGGTCAATCAATTGTTCAGGTGATGCTTGCACCATATAAATACTCACCCCAGGGTACTTTTGTCTAAATCGGCTAATCGGTTTAGGTAAAAAATATTTAGCCTGGGTGTGGGTGGTTGCAATATGTAAAGTCCCTTTGTTGCTATCAAGAAAGTCTGCGGCAATATGTTGGATATTGGATTTTGCCCGGTTAATAATAGCGACTTCATCCATTATTCTGAGGCCTAACGACGTCATACCAATGAGTTTCTTGCCTTGTCTTTCGAATAAAGGCGAGCCTAATTCAGTTTCGAAAAGTTGTAGTTGGCGGCTGACTGCCGATTGCACAATGTGCATTTTTTCGGCAGCTTTTGATAAATTTAAATTGGTTTCTTGAAGAACACGTAGTAATTCAATTTGGCTTAAATTCATAATGGGGGGGAGTCCTTATCTAATAGTCCTGACAAAATAAACATAGTTAATACAGATTCAATAAAACAACAGAAGTAAATTTCTACACTTTAAGAACTGATTTTTTCCGTTTATCTATTCATTCTTGATAAAGAGTTAATGAAACCAGTGTGCCTGGCGTATTTTCAGCTTAACTTTATCACCTTTGGTCAATTCCAGTTGTTTGAACTGATCATTCGGCATTTCTGCAAAAACTGGCGCATCTGAACCATTGGATTCATTTTTTACAAGTTCAATACGGATCAGTGCGCCTAAGTGTTGCCAGTCTTTCAAAGTGGCGGGTGCGGTATGATGGTTATCCGTTTTCTTGATGATAATATCATGTGGACGTACGTGCGCAATTTTACCTTGCTGACTGGGCTGCAATAGTCCTGCCGTTTGCAGCCAATCATTATCATGTTCGTCTAAATCAAAGATATTCGTTTGTCCGATAAATTTAGAGACGAATGCATTAGCTGGATGGTCGTAAATATCACTGGGTGAACCTTGCTGTTCGATCTGCCCGTGATTAAGAACAACCACTCGACTGGCTACTTCCATAGCTTCTTCCTGGTCATGGGTAACAAAAATACTGGTTACATGCAGCTCATGATGAAGATTTCTTAACCATTGTCGTAAATCTTTACGAACGCTGGCATCCAGTGCGCCGAAAGGTTCGTCCAATAATAATACTGATGGCTCTACCGCTAGGGCTCTAGCCAAGGCGATACGCTGGCGTTGACCGCCTGATAATTGGTCGGGATAGCGATTGTGTAACCAGTCTAATTGTACCAGCTCTAATAAGGAATGCACTTTTTTGGCGATAACATCGTTGCTGGGACGGTCTTTACGAGGTTTGACCCTTAAGCCAAAAGCAACATTTTCAAAGACAGTCATGTGCCTGAAAAGGGCATAATGCTGGAATACGAAGCCGATACCACGCTGGCTAACCGTTTGCTCGGTTTTATCCTGTCCGTTAATGATTACTCGTCCTTTGTCAGTATGTTCAAGACCAGCAATTATTCGTAATAATGTGGTTTTACCACAACCTGAAGGGCCTAATAAAGCGACAAGTTCGCCTTCAGGAACGTCCAGATTGATATGATTTAGCGCGGCAAAAGTACCAAAGTTCTTGCTAATATCAGATAGTAAAATACTCATAGTAAAATCTCAAAAATTAAATCGGTTTAGTTATTATTCAACAGGCTAAGATAAGATTATTTTCTCAATGATCGACTGATCAATCAGTTGAGTATTATTTATCGATTAGCCTGTTTCCATTCCAGTGCGGTTTTTAAAATCAAGGTCACGATAGCGAGTGCGGCCAAGATAGAAGCGCTGGCAAAAGCACTGACGACGTCATAGTCGTTGTAACTGACTTCAACATGTAAGGGGAGGGTATTTGTCATACCTCTAATGTGGCCTGATACCACAGAAACGGCACCAAATTCACCCATAGCTCTGGCATTACATAATAAAACGCCGTAGAGTAGCGCCCATTTAATATTGGGCAGAGTAACAGAGAAAAAAGTTTTCCAACCACTCGCGCCTAAGGATAATGCGGCTTCTTCTTCTTGATTGCCCATTTCTTGCATTAACGGAATCAGTTGTCTTGCGACAAAAGGAAAGGTAATGAATAGAGTGGCTAAAATAATACCCGGGGCAGCAAAGATAATTTTTATATCATGCTCGACTAATATTTTGCCGAACCAACCTTCAGCACCGAATAAAAGTACAAAGATAAAGCCAGAAATAACAGGCGATACTGAAAAGGGAATATCGATTAAGGTCGTCAGAAAACTTTTCCCTTTAAATTCAAAGCGGGTAATAGCCCACGCTGAAACCACACCAAAAAGGGTATTTAACGGTACGGTGATCACTGCTACTAACAGTGTTAACTTAATGGCCGAAAGCGTGTCTGTATTGGACAGTGCAGACCAATAGGCTTGCAAACCTTTAGAAAACGCTTGAAATATAACTAAACCTAAGGGTACGCAGATAAATAGGCTGATAAAACTAATCGCTATAGCAATCAGGCCCCATCTAACCCAGATAGGATCTTGTAAGGCGTGTTGTTGAGTGACTACTTTGTCTTTGTTTAACGGTTGGGCAGCGGTATGCATGCAAAAAGCCTTATAATTGTCCAGAGCGCTTACGCACCCAGAGTTGTAGCAGGTTGATCAGGAAAAGTAATAAAAACGAAATAACCAGCATGGTCAAAGCAATTGCTGTGGCGCCTTCAATATCATACTGTTCTAGTTTAATGACGATCAAAAGTGGTACGATTTCTGAAACATAAGGGATGTTGCCAGCAATAAAAATAACCGAACCGTATTCGCCAACACCTCGTGCAAAGGCTAAAGCAAAGCCAGTTAATAGCGCCGGAAAAACATTAGGGAAAATAATTCTTGTAAAGATCTGTAAACGTGTTGCTCCCAAGCTAGCCCCCGCTTCTTCCATGCTGGTTTCAAATTCCAGCAACACGGGTTCTACCGTGCGTACTACGAAGGGGATACTGATAAAAATAAGGGCAATCACGATACCTAGAGGTTTAAATGCTACTTGTAAACCCAATAAATCAGATAATAATTTACCAAAAAAACCGCTAGGTTGAAAAATAGTAGCTAAAACAATACCTGCAACGGCTGTCGGTAAGGCAAAGGGTAAGTCGATTAAGGCGTGAAATATATTCTTGCCAAAAAAAGAGTACCTGACTAAGTACCTATGTAAAATTAATTTAACTTAACTTTTAAGAAAAGTCTACGGTGAAAGATAGTCCAATATTAGCAAGCACATCAAATAATTCTCTTTTGAGATCAGCAAAAGACTTATAAGCGTCAAAAGGCAACCAGTC
>CAIMEB010000016.1 GCA_903839855.1 uncultured Methylococcaceae bacterium | reverse complement strand
TTTACCAGAAAGGGATTTCACTGTCCAAAGTAGCGATGCGGACGATTGAAGCCAGACTGGAACGTAACCCAATCCTACCCAAATGGGACATCTTGATTCGACCCATCTAATGGGTAAATTAATTTCCGGAAATCACCTAATATCTAAATTCAGCGTTTAGATATCAATACGACTCTTATTAATACGAAAGACACCCGTTAAGATATTAAATCCTCCCTTTTTGATTTCTAAATCCCCCGATTTAAAACTATAACCAGACCATTTAAAACCAATTCCCTTCTTTTATGTTACAAAAACAGCCGATTTAAAACATAAGACTGGGTTATTGAGAGTCAATCGATCGTTTTAGATAGCTTATCCGTTTATCCTGAAATCAAAAACTCCCTTATTGAAATAAAATCCCCCTGTTTTAAAAGCTAACACGTCCTGATTAATACCTTAAACAGTTCTTTTAAGATCTGAATGTTGTAAATGCAAATTATAAGAATGCGCGAAATAACAGGATTGCCACTTATGAATCGTGTTTTAGTTACCGCTCAACGAATGCTACCAGGACAAGTTGTTGGTATACACAGCGACCGGCCGCTATTGGGCTACGAACTTGCTGCGCACATACAAGCGTTGTTTACCGACGTTAAATTTTCCGAGTTACCGACAACGCTCGATCCGATTGTTTAGGCTGCAGAATCGACTCTGGTGGGTTCGTTACCTTACGTTTAGGTAATGGTGTCAATAAACACACTCTGTTTATCGCAAATGACAACGATTTTCTACCGACAGTTGGAGGCATCAATAATCCAAACCAGTTTTTTGTATTTTCAATTGATGAATCTGATTTAAATTCATACACGGCACAAAAAATTAAAGATTCAATTTTAGAATATTATTAAGTTTGGTTTATTTTCGTTTTAAATCTCGGTAGAAATTTTCATGAGTGGCAATCGCTTCAAGATAAACTAAGCGAACAGCATCATCAAGCGTATAACCTAAAAGATATAATTGATTTTGGCTGTGGAATTTATAGACATAAAGATTAGCAAGATCACCTTTCTTTTTTTCACCTAACAACGGATTGTTGGCTACTTCACTGACCGCACCATCAACATCGCATGCAACATTATGCTGTAGTTTTTTGTATTGCCTGCCAAATCTCGCAGTCTGGAAGACTTGGTAGGTCATATTAATCAATTTGTTTTACTACGAGGCACAAAAGGCGTGGCTTGATTTCTGGGTTCTGCCATTGAAATTAAAGACTCAGCGATAAAACTAACCGGTAGATCTGGGTTATCAAGTGCGGCACGACCGACTTTTGCCCAGAACTCAATTTGACCGGCTATTGTTCTATGTTCAGCCTGAGCCTCATTTTTGGCAGCGACATAAAGCGCTTCGTCAATTCTTACAGGTATTGTCATATTAATACTCCACTTTACTACAATTGTAGTCATGATAAAGTAGTATGCCAATTAGTCAACAAGGATTTTAATGGGCATAAACCCTCATGTAATGGCACAATACACCTTATAGCCACTACCCCCCCCCGCGTAACGCGATAATCTTAAAGGGACAGCATGATCACCGGTGAACTCAGAAGCCAAGTCGATAAAATATGGCTCACATTTCATACAAGTGGAATTAGTAATCCACTAACAGCCATTGAGCAATTCACCTTTTTACTGTTTTTACGCAGACTGGATGAACAACA
>CAIMEB010000015.1 GCA_903839855.1 uncultured Methylococcaceae bacterium | reverse complement strand
CAAATATGACTGGTTGCCTTTTGACGCTTATAAGTCTTTTGCTGATCTCAAAAGAGAATTATTTGATGTGCTTGCTAATATTGGACTATCTTTCACCGTAGACTTTTCTTAAAAGTTAAATTAATTTTACATAGGTACTTAGTATCCAATTTTTGGGCTATGGGCTTTGGCAAAGAAACACCGAATTCTTGAATTTTGCCTTCGGTTATGGGCGAGATAATTATACTAGTCAACGCGCTGTCAATTTAGGCGGGATTAACGCTTATAAAACCAATGTTGACGGCAATAGTGGGTCTTTAGATGTGGAAGCCGGTACCCGTAGAAGCATTGGTAAGTTCACAATTGAGCCATCGTTCGGAGTGCGTGGGGACATTATCAGTCGCGATGCTTTTAATGAAGGTGATTTGGTTGGGCTTAAAGCTAATTCGACAACGCTCTCTGCCGCCCAAACTCGTCTTGGTACTAAATTGAGTCATGGTATTGACTTTGGCGTGAATAAACGCATTACTCCAGAACTGCGTGCGTATTGGTTTCATGATGAAGGCGATTCTATTGCAAGTCAATCACAAACCACATTGCTAGGGCAGTCATTAAATATAATTGCTGCCAACGCAGGCCGTGATGCTGCCTCACTTGGTGCAGGTCTAACAGTAGAGGTCGGCAAGAATGTGGCTTTGTTTGCAGATTATAATTATGAACATCGTAATGCGGCTAATGGACAAAATATCTTTGGTGGTGTGCGGTTAAATTGGTAGATTCTACGTTTTATTTAGTTTGAGTTGCTTGCAACAGATCGTGCTATTGAAACTCGATGTGCTTATACATGAGATCATGATAGTTAGATGAAATGTATCATGTGCTTATATCAAATGCGTTTCGCATATTTTGTGTTATATTGAAGCTCGTAAATATCGATTATCTTTTGAGATAACTTGGCAACAATAACACTTCCGTAAATCAGCAAAACTAAAGGTTCAGCAATATAGAGTAATTTAAATTGATTTTGCCTTAGCTTTTCATGTTTGTGAATAATTTGGACAGTTTTAGATGCGGCATGTTGAGCATCAAACGTTAGATTAATGGTAGATTTGACTAACTAATTGCTCGATGAAGACAGATATATAATATTGGTTTGTAACTGTTCTAATTTATCCAACCCTATTCATCTAATCTTAGAAGCTAATGCATGAATCGCTCACAATATTTTAACTTTATTGAACGTGAGCTCAGCTTACTTGCTACTCGTATAAGTGTTCGTGGAGGACTAAATATTCTTGATTTGAATATTCATTCAGAAAATTTTTATCTGCATTTTTTTAATCTGCTCTTTGATTGGAGCTTAACTAATATTAATTCTGCCGAACAGAATGCAGCGGCTGTTGATTTAGTTGATACCATCAATAATATCATTATCCAAGTTTCTGCCACAGCAACTAAGCAGAAGATTGAATCAGCTCTTAATAAAAAAGATATTGCCCATTATTCAGGCTATTCATTTAAATTTATAGCTATCTCTAAAGAGGCTAAAGCTTTACGAACCAAGGTATTTGCAAACCCATATAAGATGACATTTTCACCAGAAAGCGATATTTACGATATTGCCTCTATCTTGAATATTATTGTTGGTTTGGAAATCGATAAGCAAAAAAGCATTTATGATTTCCTGAAAAGAGAACTCAAGAGTGAGCCAGATCCAGAGAAAATTGATTCCAACTTAGCAACCATTATTAAGATTCTTGCCAAAGAGAACTGGAATCAAGAGCTATCAGGTTTTGAAAGAGTGCCTTACGATATTGAAGAAAAAGTCATATACAATCAACTGGACAACGCTAGTATTATTATCGATGACCATAAGGTTCACTATAATCGCATTGATAAAATCTATTCTGATTTTGACAAACAAGGCATGAATAAAAGCATTTCTATTTTAAATGGTATTCGCAGTGAGTACATTAAACTGATATTCGACCCCAAGGCTTCTAGTGACCAGGTTTTCTTATTGGTTATCGAACACGTTATTAAGAAAATTCGAGGAAGCGCGAATTACACACCTATGGCAGACGAAGAACTTGAATTATCGGTGCAAATTCTTGTTGTTGATACTTTTATAAGGTGCAAGATATTCAAAAATCCCTCAGGAACTGCTCATGCTCATTCCTGATAATATACATCCCGATCAAACCATTTATTTCAATGGTGCTTTTGTCTTAAACGTAATTCAAGAGCATCGTGTGATGGATCTACTTGATTTATATATACAGACAACAACTACTCGAAAAATGAGCATGCCTGTTTTTGTACTCTGTCTCGATTGGCTTTTTCTACTCAATCTGGTTACATTGGATGATCATGGTGTGGTGAAATTATGTTCTTAAAATCACTAACCATTACCTATAAAGAAGGCGTGATACTCAGAAATATCCCCTTTCATAGCGGACTAAATCTTATTGTTGACGACACGCCAAGTATTACAGGCGAAGAAACGGGAAACAATGTGGGGAAGACAACCGTTTTAAAGCTTATTGATTTCTGCCTCGGCGCTAAGGCAAGAGGAATATATACCGACCCAGAAAATCCCAAGCATGAGTTTAAGTTAGTTAAAGATTTTCTGGTTGAAAATAAAGTGCTTGTTTCACTGATGCTTAAAGATGATTTATTGAATAATAAATCCAGGGAGGTTCTTGTAGAAAGAAACTTCTTGCTGCGTAAAGAAAAGATACAACGCATAAACGGCATCAATAAAATAAAGGACGACGAATTTGAAGAAGCCCTAACCAATCTTTTATTTCCTGGTCATTATGGAAACAAACCAACTTTTCGGCAGGTAATTGCTCACAACATTCGTTATAAAGATGTGAGCATCAATAATACTATCAAGAATCTTGACGGTTTCACACGTGATGATGAGTATGAAACACTTTATCTATTTCTATTTGGTTGTAATTTCGAACAAGGTGATACCAAGCAGGAATTACGATCACAAATTGATATTGAAGAAAAATTCAAGAAACGTCTTGAATCAGAACAGACAAAATCAGCCTACGAAACTGCACTAGCTCTTCTTGACTCTGAAATAGAAGAACTTGAGTATCGGAAGGCTTCGCTGAATCTCAATCAAAACTTTGAGGCAGATTTGGATACCCTGAATAATATTAAATATCAGGTCAATCTTACTTCATCTGAAATTAGTAGGCTTCAACTTAGAAAAGATTTGATCTTAGAAGCTCAAGATGAAATGAAATCAGGTAAATCTATAATAGATGTCCAACAATTACGGCAGATATATAGCCAGGCGACCTCTCTAGTGACCGAAATCCAAAAGACGTTTCAAGAACTTAATGACTTTCACAATCAAATGGTAGAGTCAAAAATTAAGTTTATAGCTCAGGATTTACCAAAGATTGACTCAGAGCTTACTGCTAAACGGGAACACTTGAATCGTCTCCTCTTAGAGGAATCCCAATTAAGTGCAAAGATTACTTTAAGTGACTCTTTCGAAATACTTGAACAACTGATTATTCAGCTTAATGCTAAATATCATGCAAAGGGTACTTATGAGAACACACTACGACAATTAAACACTGTAGAATCAAAACTAACTCAACTCAATAATAAACTCACCGAAATTGATAATGACCTTTTTTCTGATGAGTTTGCCATTAAAATCAAGGAACAGGTACATAAATTTAACCGGCATTTTTCATCTGTCTCACATGAGTTATATGGAGAAAAGTATGCGTTAAAAGTGGACCCAAAAACAGTAAAGCGTCGACGTCTCTACGAATTCACATCATTTAATACCAATTTTAGTTCTGGCAAAAAACAGGGCGAAATTTCCTGTTTTGATATTGCTTATACCTTATTTGCTGACGAGGAAAATATTCCTTGTATGCACTTTCTTCTCAATGACAAAAAAGAGCTAATGCATGATAATCAACTATTGAAGATTGCAAAACTCGCAAATGCAAAGGGGATACAATTTGTTGCGTCGATTTTAAAAGACAAACTACCAGCAGAGTTGAATAAAGATACTTATATGGTGGTGGAATTATCACAGGAGGATAAGCTCTTTAGAATTGAAAAGTGCTGACAACAGCATTGCAGCTTAAGCAGGCACTTTTCTATATAACGTGGTCTTTAAATAATCTTCGGTGAGTTTAAACACCGGCTCACTGTGATTAAATTTTCTCATTAATGGAATGATTTTTGTTCTTACCCCCATGCCTCTTGAATCCACGTAGCCATAATCCCGAAGTACCTCCATGATAATTGGATTTCTTGGTGATCGTTGCCCCAACACCATTTTTTCAATAGTCATCGAATTTTGTAAGGTGCCTGGACTAATAAACTCCATCCGATCAGAATAAATACCCACTTCAATCTCCAAAAATCGTGTCCAATCTCTATGAGCTAAAGCATTAATTCCTCCCACTTCAAATAAGCGCATTTGTTGTTCACGTGTGGCTAATTGAGAGGTAGAGCCAACTCGAATAAATATTTTTTCTTCACCTTTATCTCTTAATACATAAGGCTTGGAAATACCTTGAGGAAAAGTAATAATCGCCACAAACACATTTTCATCTGTTTTGATTTCTTGATAAAAAGGCAGTATTAATGGATGAATTTTGTCGCGGATAACATTCATTACCCATTCTTCTGCATTAGGTCGAGTAAGACCGGAAATTGTACCATCATCTTCCACACCCAAAAGAACAATCCCCCCCTGAAAATTAGCCATAGCAACAATTTCTTTGGCTAATTGTTCAGGTCGGATATCATCGCGTTTAAACTCAATCCCCGAGTTTTCTCCATTTGCAATAAGCTCTAATAATTCTGTCTTTATCATGATTTAAGCCTATTGAAATCCGTATTTTTCTCTGCGTTGATTAAAGGCGCTTTTACCACCCTCTAATATATCTGCCGCTAAAATCTGTATAGCGGGTAAATCAATAGCACCCTGTTGCTCAACTGGAATGAAAGCTTTACCCTCCTCAACATTTAATACACCTATCCATTCAGCATCACCAAAAACAGGGATATTGGCATTGTGCGTTGCAAACAAAAACTGCCTCGCAATTTTTGCAGAACGTAACTCACTTACAATCCGTTCAGCAATAAAAGCATTGTCCAAATTATCTTCAGGTTGATCTAAAATCAAGGGGTCTCTATTTTCCAATAAAAGTAAATGTAAAATCGCTGTACATTGTTGGCCTGTTGATAAGCGCTTTATACTTCGGTAATTTTCAGGTGAATCATTATGTGCGACATTTAAATTAACGTCTAAACTATCGAACAGTTCCAACTCCTCCAACGCTAATAATCTACTTTCGGGTAATTTAACCAATGCCTCTGCAATTACCGGTGTAATACCCCAGTCTGCTTCTTTGAGAGCCTGAGCACCTTGTCGGATAGTTATGGCCAAGTTTTCTGGAGAGAAATCTGCTTCCCCCTTAACCCAGGCTAATCGTGCCGAACCCACTCCCTCAAGATTTGATTCGCAGAGAAATTGATAAAGAGGCTCCCTATTAGCCTCTGTCTGTAAAGATAGCTTCAGTTTTCCTTGTAGTTTTTTATTCAACTTTAGAATGGTTCTATTTAACGTCGCAAATCGCTCAGCTTTAACTTCAGTTAACTCAGCTAATTGCGCTTTTCGTTGTTTAAATAACGCATCAACCAACGATTTTCGTTGCTCTAATGTTATTTGTTTTGGCCTTATTGACGCTATTTTCTTCACGATAGCTTGATATTGGGCCCCAATTTCTCTTCCTGATTTACCTTGACTAGCGGGAATATCCTTAAAGGCTGCTTCTAATGCGGTTTCTTTTTCGTGTATGGCCTTATTAAGTGATTCTTTATGCAATTCTAATTGAGCTTCTGCCATTCCCACTTCTTGATCAATAGACGTCATGTCTTTTATGACTGACTTCATCAATTGATCAATAAGTTGCCTAATCTCAATAAACAGATGTTGGTGGGGTAAATCTTTTAGCGCTTGATCACTCAAAAAAATGGTATCAGGCAATTCATCTTTAATTGCAAGTAAGGCTTTTTTAAGATTATTAATTTCACTATTACTCGATGTTCAAGTTTTTAAACTTTTTACAGCCTAATCCATAGCAGTCTCATCCAGCAGCTCGGCATTTTAGGGAAGCTGTCGATTCCAGGATACCCAAATCTCTCCCACTCATGTGTTTGCCAGAAGGCATTAACTGAAAAACATCGTCAATAAGACCCGCTAACTGT
>CAIMEB010000014.1 GCA_903839855.1 uncultured Methylococcaceae bacterium | reverse complement strand
CAAATATGACTGGTTGCCTTTTGACGCTTATAAGTCTTTTGCTGATCTCAAAAGAGAATTATTTGATGTGCTTGCTAATATTGGACTATCTTTCACCGTAGACTTTTCTTAAAAGTTAAATTAATTTTACATAGGTACTTATGAGCTGCTTGTTCCAGATCATTGGCTTCTTCGACTAACGCCAATGCACGCCGGTAGAGCATCTGTCCGGTTGGCGTGAGAATTGCTTTACGCCCCTGAATCTCGAACACTTTAACGCCGAGCAAGAACTCAATTTTTTGTACAGCGTAGGTGACGGCAGATTGACTCTTGTGCAGTGATTCAGCCGCCTGGGCGTAACCGCCTGCATCGACAACGGCGAGCAAGCTGCGCCATTGCTCAAGGGTAATTTGAAATGCCATCTAAACCTATCTAATTTTTAGACCATTAACAACGGATTATTATACTTTTTTATCGTCTCAATAAGGAGTTTAATAGCCTGACTTTAAATGCGACAGAGATTTACCAGAAATACGAACAACAACTTAACTTAAGGAACCTTACCATGAAACGCATTACCTTTTTTATCCTGGCAGCCGCTATTTCAACCCCCGTACTTGCAGCACCAGAAACTTATGTCATCGACAATACGCATACTTATCCACGGTTTTCCTACAGCCACTTTGGTTTCTCGACGCAGTTAAGCCGCTTCGACAAATCTTCTGGTAATATCGTCATTGATCGCGAGGCGAAAATAGGTTCTGTTAGCGTCACTATTGACACCACTTCGGTTGATACCGGTTATCCTTTGTTCAACGAACATATACAGGATGCTGACTTTCTGAATACTGCAAAGTACCCAACTGCTATCTTCACTTCCAGCAAAGTCAATTTCGAGGGAGATAAGGTTTCGTCAGTCGATGGAACCCTTACTTTAAAAGGCATCAGCAAGCCAGTAACACTGACGCTGACATCTTTTAAGTGCATGCCACATCCGATGCTTCAAAAGGATGCCTGTGGAGCCAATGCAACAGCAGTTGTTAAGCGCACGGACTTCAATATGGGCAAATATGCACCCAACGTGGGTGACGAAGTGACGTTGACTATTTCGGTTGAAGCTGTCAAAAAATAAATTCTTTGTGTTTAAATATTCTAGGAGAACAACATGACTAAAGTCGCAGTAGTATTCCATAGTGGTTACGGCCATACTGTTAAACAAGCTGAAGCAGTAGCACAAGGCGCTAAGGCTGAGTTAATAGCCATTGATGCAGAGGGCAATATTACCGAAGCAGAATGGGCTAGATTGAGTGCAGCCAATGCTATCATCTTCGGTTCCCCAACCTATATGGGAACGGTCAGTTGGCAATTTAAGAAGTTCGCCGATGCCTCCTCTAAACCTTGGTTTAGCCAGCAATGGAAAGATAAAATATTTGGTGGTTTCACTAATTCCGCCACTATGAATGGCGATAAGCATTCGACTCTGCATTATTTCTTTACCCTGGCTATGCAACATTCAGGGATCTGGGTTGGAACAGGTTTAATGCCACCCAATAACAAAGCGGCTCAGCGTGATGATGTGAACTACGTCGGTTCTTTTGCGGGAGCCATGATGCAAACCCCATCTGATGCTAACCCAGATGAAGTTAATGTAGGCGACTTGGAAACAGCCAGGTTGTATGGTGCGCGTGTTGCAGAAGTTGCAAGTAAATTTAAAGGTAACTGATTAGAGAAGCACTATGTTCAAACTCAGAACCTACCGTTCGCTCATTTTTGAAGGTAGCTCTGAAGATTGGCGTTATTTATAGAGAAAACAATGAAAATTTACCGGCTTTTAATTTCAAATATCATTTCTTTATGATATACGGTGTGGAGCTTCTGGCATAAAATCACAGTCTGACGATAGTTTTTTATAATTGCCCATCAATTAGCCCTATCAGGAAACCCAAAGACAGCCTGATAGGGCAAAATTGCTATTAGATTAAGCTTTTAAGAGCTGCAAAATCTTTTTTAGCGTCTCTCAATTCTTGCTCAGATTCTTGCAAAGCAGATTCTTTAGCATGTGATGCCGCAGATTTTAATTTTCTGTTGGCTTTTGCACGTGCGTTATCTACTTTATCATTTGCATTGATTTCTTTACTTAAATCACTCGCATCTTTAATAAGAGCAGCTGCTTCGTCGCCACTTGCACCTTTGCTAATTCCATCTATAGCAAGTTGTATTTTGGCAACTACCATATCAATGGCTTGCTCAGGTTTATAAGTAATTCTGCCTGGATCAGATTCAGCCAAAGCTGAAGTTGAAAAAGCACCTGCAGAAGCTGCAATGACTAAAGATAGCAAGATTTTTTTCAATGATTTCATATTTTACTAGCCCTCAAGTTGTTATTATTTATAGTTATTCTGACAAATGTATCCTTAAGGTATTTGTCGGTAATAATTTTACCATATTTAGAGTGTATTTAGCTCAAATAAAGCAATTTAAAAAACAAATGGCTTTTAAAGCTGTCAATCAGATCTGATGAATCAATTAGACTAATCAAATCCAATTAACAATGAACTTTTAAAATTAATGAGTCAAGTCGTATTTTGCTTTCATTTCTGAAAATGATTTTAACGCAGCCGCTAAACCAGCTTCTGCGCCTGCAATATCACCTGAATCAAGTGCTTTACGAGCTGCTTTTAAAACATCAGTCGCTTTTTGACGTTGACGTTCAGTTCCCTCAAAACGAAATTCTTTTGATGCTTGAGCTGCGTCAAGAATATCTTTTGATGCAGTTGATAAATCACCACCTTTAACTGCAGCTTGTGCTATTTCAATACCAGAAAGTGTTTTTTCAATCGCTTCTTTAACAATTTCTTCACCTTTAGGTGCTGCTAAAGTAGATGAAGAAACCGCAGCCATAGATGCGACCATAACAACAGAAACTAATACTTTTTTAAATGCTTGCATTACTGATTAAACCTCAAAGTTAATATTTAGACAATTTTAGAAGCTGGTACATTAAAATGAGGTTAGATGCTTACAAGCTTTCAAATTAATTTCCTAGCTACAAAGCCGGATTCTAACACAGAAAATTAAATTAAATGATGATTCATAAGAGTTGAAACAAAAAATTATTTATCTCACCTTACATTTATGATTTGCTACCGATAACTCTTTTCCCACAGAAAAACAATCAATGCAAATTTTATTTTATCGCCCCTCTTTCACTTGGACACGTCCATTTTCGATGCGCACAGAAAAGCAAGGAATATCCTGGTATGCTGGCGGCCCAGTCACCCTTCCAGTTTTTATACAAAAGCGAGCACCATGACGAGGACAAATAATTTCCTCACCCTCTATTAACCCGCTTGCAATCTCACCACCATCATGAGAGCACACATCCTCAATAGCATAAATTCCACCATTTACTCTAAATATTGCAACATCGACCCCCTCGACATCAAACACAATATTTTCGCCGTCTACTAAAGCCGATTCAGCGACTACATCTTTCCAATCAGACATTCCCCAACCCCAAACTTAATTCTCTAATACTCAACTAATTAGAAGATATCATGAATTTTTAAGATAAACATCATACCTTAATAACTTACCTTGATAACTTTCGCTCGGCTTTCCACCCAAAGGCTCTGCATAATCCGGGCTTTTTACAACCACTCTTTTTCCTGCCGCACTAAAAGCAACTTCAAAAAGGCGTGCCTTATCTTGATCATCACCCAACAGTTCCCGAAGCACTACCATTGATTTTTTGGCTAAGGCAGACTTCTTACGTTTAGGGGGAAACATCGGATCAAGATAAATACAATCAGGAGGCGCTTCTAATGTATTCAACAAATCAATGGCATCGCCTCGTAACAATTGAGGCGGCTGTAGATTTAACGCCCGCATCCAATCTGCTGCAAGCAATCGATTAAAACCATCGCTTAGCAGCTCTGCCATCATCGGTGATCGCTCAATACACTGCACATTATACCCCATCCGAAATATATGAAGACTATCTTGACCCCACCCCGTGGTTGCATCGACGACTGTTTTAGTTTTTCGCCCAAGAGCCTGTGCCAACGCATCCTGTTTAGGTGCAGGCCATGAACGCTGCTCCCCATTACGAGGCGCAATATCGACAACTAAACCACCTTTCTTAAGCAGCTCTTTATCTAATAACTTTAAACAACCTTCACGCCAGCTTAAAAAGAAGCTCTCTGGACAGTCATTAGCCACAGACTCATACAAGGGAACAGCCAACCTGTCCGCTAATGCCTGTGATATCTGTATATCTCCCGCCCCCTGATAAAGTACTGCTAATTTTCCAGTATATTTTTGCACTGACGTCCAATAACCAAGAAAACTTATTCAGTAGAAATAGCTTGCTGTTGATTTTTTAAAGCCGCATCCAAGGTGTGCCAAGCCAGCGTTGCACATTTAACTCTAGCAGGGTATTCACGAACTCCGGCCAAAACCGCTAATTTGCCAATCGCTTCAAGATTAAAATGCTCATCTTTGCCCGTAGTCATCTCATGAAACTGCTTAAACAAAGCCTCTGCTTCTTGCTCACTTTTACCCTTAATAATCTCAGTCATCAATGAAACAGAGGCGGTTGATATTGCACAACCCGAACCCTGAAAACTGGCATCTGTAATCACATCACCATCTAACTTCAGATACAAAGTCAATCGGTCTCCGCACAAAGGATTAAAACCTTCTACCTTTCTATCCGCATCATCTATAATTCTAAAATTACGGGGATTGCGGTTGTGGTCAAATATAACCTCTTGATACAGATCACGTAAATCATCAAACATTAGCCAAATACCTCAATCAAAGACTCTATACCATTCATTAATACGTCAATTTCTTGATGGGTATTATACAGTGCAAACGAAGCCCTTGCTGTCGCAGGAACCTGATAAAAATCCATCACCGGCATCGCACAATGATGCCCTGCCCTAATAGCAATGCCTAAACTATCGAGCATGGTACCAATATCGTGCGGATGGATTTTATCGAGCACAAAGGACAAAATGGCCCCTTTATCTTCAGCCTCACCAATGATTCTTAAGCCTTTAATAGCACGTGCTTTTGCAGTTGCATACTCCAACAACTCGGCTTCGTACGCAGCAATCGCGGGCATACCAATCGCATTAATATAATCAATCGCCGTACCTAACCCAATAACATCCGCGATATTAGGTGTGCCCGCTTCAAATTTGTACGGTAAGGTATTATATTCAGTCTCGGTAAAAGTGACCTTGCGAATCATATCACCCCCACCTTGATACGGAGGCATCGCGTCTAATAACGCTTGCTTTCCATACAGCACACCCGTGCCCGTTGGCCCATATAACTTATGTCCAGAGAACACATAAAAATCGCAATTCAAGGCTTGTACATCCACCGTTATATGTGGAATCGCTTGAGCGCCATCTAACAATACGGGGATATTTTTCTCATGCGCCGCCTGAATAATCGTCTTAACAGGATTAATCGTCCCTAAGGCGTTCGACATGTGCACGACTGAAACTAATTTTGTCTTATCATTCAGTAATTGCTCAAACTCGGCAAAGATTAATTCACCTAGCTGATTAATCGGAGCCACTCTTAACACAGCCCCTGTTTGCTCACAGAGCATCTGCCAAGGCACAATATTAGAATGATGCTCCATTGCGGTAATCACAATCTCATCACCGGCTTTAATATTCGCCTTACCATAGGTCTGAGCGACTAAATTAACCGCTTCTGTTGCGCCTTTTACAAAGATTATTTCTTTGTCGCTGGCCGCATTAATAAATTCTTTTACCTTAGTGCGTGCCGCTTCAAACTTATCGGTAGAACGCACGCTTAAGGTATGCACGCCACGATGCACATTGGCATAATCATGACTATAGACATGCACTATACTATCAATTACGACTTGTGGCTTTTGACACGTCGCTGCATTATCCAAATAGACTAAATCCTTACCGCGTATTTTCTCTTTCAGAATAGGAAAATCCTGGCGTATTTTCTCTACATCAAATAATGTCATAACCACTCCTTATTGATTCCTTCCTGTGGAAAGCGTGTTAACACTTGCCCCAAAATTAAATCATGCAAACTTTTAATCTTAACCTTATCCACCATTTCATTAGCAAACGCAAAGGTGAGCATATTACGTGCAGTCTCTTCATCCACACAACGAGACTGAAGATAAAAAATAGATTTTTCGTCTAACTGCCCTACAGTAACACCATGAGCGCACTTTACATCATCCGCATAAATCTCTAATTGTGGCTTTGTATCCGCCTCGGCATCACTCGATAACAAAAGATTACGATTATTCATTTGCGAATCCGTTTTCTGCGCATCTTCTGCCACCACAACTCGACCCTGAAAAACCCCTCTCGCTCTATCATCCAATACGCCCTTGTATAATTGGCGACTGATACCGTGGGGCTTTAAATGATTGATCCTGGTATGATTATCTATATGTTGGCGCTTAACACCTAAATACAGACCATTTAACTCACATTCAGATGCGTAATCTAAATCCGTATGCACATCACTACGCGCCAACAAACCACCCAAGGCAAAGTTATCGTGACGAAAACGTGCATCTCGTGCTTGCTTAACGTAAGTCCCACCAAAATGCAGCGCATTATCTGACTCAACTTGAACTTTATGAAGCGTTACATCCGCATTTTGTCCAATAAACACTTCTGTCACTGCTACCGACAAATAAGCACTATCCAAACCCACGTATGTTTCAATTAACTGAGTTTCAGACAGCTCATCAGCCACTATGACTGTGCGAGTATTGATCGCTGTTAACGCTTGGGTAGCAATATGTAGGATCTGTATCGGCTTCGCTACTATCTGTTTTGAAGGAATATGGATCAATACCCCATCAACAAAATAAGCGCCATTAAATGCTACAAAACCATTTTCAGCAAAATCAACCGCGCTATTGAGCTTTCCCTCAAGAAAAGAAGAATAATGCGAGTCTTGAAAAGCCTGAGACAAGCTAATAGCTTTAACTGCATCGGGCAAACCCTCTAAATTAGAAAGATCAGCCGAAAAATAGCCATCAACCAATACCAATGACCATACATCAGCCAATTGATAGTTTTTTAGCCAATTGATATCAATAGCCGCAGAGGTCGCATTTAACGCTACACCATAATGCTTCTTATCAATAGCCGATACATTCGTATAGCGCCATTCTTCATCACGAAAGCTAGGAAATCCATGTGCAGTTAGTTGCAACAGAGCGTCCGCACGCAATTGTTGCAACCAAGGCAATGTTTTCCCGCACAATAATGATTCAACCTCAGGGTAGGCATCTACATAAGCATTTGTCTTTGCCGTGACCATTAAGCAGATGCCTCTGCATCTTCAAGCCAACTATACCCCTTCTCTTCAAGTTCTAAGGCCAGTTCTGCCCCACCGGATTTAACGATTTGTCCGTGTGCCAACACGTGCACAAAATCCGGCTTAATATAATCTAATAAACGCTGATAATGCGTCACCATCACAAAAGAGCGATCCGGTGAACGTAATGAATTAACGCCTTCAGACACAATCTTTAAGGCATCAATATCCAGACCAGAATCGGTTTCATCTAAGATACACAACTTAGGCTCAAGAATAGCCATTTGTAATATCTCATTACGCTTTTTCTCGCCACCCGAAAATCCTTCATTCACCGCCCGATATAAAAACTTCTCATCCATTTCCAAAAGACGTACTTTACCCTTAACCAACGTTAAGAAATCCATCGCATCGACTTCTGATTGAGCATGATGTTTACGAATGGAATTCAGCGCCGCTTTTAATAAATACACGTTACTCACACCCGGAATTTCAACGGGGTATTGAAACGCTAAAAAGACGCCCTCACGCGCACGTATTTCAGGCGGCATTTCTAATAAATCTTTACCTTGATAAGTCGCCGAACCTTCAGTCACTGTGTATCCGCTCTTACCTGATAAAATGTGAGATAAGGTACTTTTACCCGACCCATTGGGGCCCATAATGGCGTGAATTTCACCCGGTTTAATTTCAAGATTAATACCTTTAAGGATGGGTTTATCACCCACACTCACGTGAAGATTTTTTATGCTAAGCATTCATTGTTACCTATTGTATAGAGGGCTCTTAACCCAAATCCTTAAAAAATTCTGTGTTATCCAACCGAGCCTTCGAGACTCAAACCTAATAAAGCCTGCGCTTCTACTGCAAACTCCATCGGCAATTCTTTGAAAACTTCTTTACAAAAACCATTCACGATCATTGACACAGCATCTTCTGCAGAGAGTCCGCGTTGCTGACAGAAAAACAACTGATCTTCACTAATTTTAGAGGTGGTCGCCTCATGCTCTACTTGAGCAGAAGGCTGTTTCACTTCTATATAAGGGAACGTATGTGCCCCACACTGATCACCGACTAATAAAGAATCACATTGCGTATAGTTTCGGGCATTTTCTGCACTCTTTAACACTTTAACCAATCCACGATAAGTGTTTTGTGCTTTACCTGCCGAAATACCTTTAGAGACAATCGTACTACGGGTGTTTTTGCCAATATGAATCATCTTAGTGCCAGTATCGGCTTGTTGATAATTATTGGTTAAGGCAACCGAGTAAAACTCACCCACTGAATTATCGCCCGTTAAAACGCAACTTGGATATTTCCAAGTAATGGCAGACCCCGTTTCAACTTGAGTCCAGGACACCTTGGAATTCTCACCGCGACAATCCGCACGTTTAGTCACAAAGTTATAAATACCCCCTAAGCCATTTTTGTCACCCGGATACCAATTCTGTACCGTTGAATATTTAATCACCGCATCTTTCATTGCGACCAATTCAACAACAGCCGCATGCAACTGATTTTCATCACGCATCGGTGCCGTACAGCCTTCTAAATAGCTGACATGGCTACCTTCATCGGCAATAATCAAGGTTCTTTCAAACTGCCCGGTATTAGCCGCATTAATTCTAAAATAGGTAGATAATTCCATAGGACAACGCACGCCTTTTGGAATATACACAAACGAACCATCCGTAAACACCGCCGCATTTAAGGCGGCAAAATAATTATCGGTAATGGGTACGACTGAGCCTAAGTATTCTTTAATCAATTCAGGATGATCGCGCAAGGCTTCAGAGATAGGGCAAAAAATAACCCCCGCATCTTTTAATTTGCCTTTAAAAGTAGTCGCCACTGATACGCTATCAAACACTGCATCAACAGCAACACCCGCTAAACGCTCTTGCTCGTCTAAAGGGATACCCAACTTCTTGTAGGCTTCTAAAACTTGTGGATCAATCTCATCCAAACTCTTAGGGCCATCTTCTTTACGCTTGGGCGCAGAATAATAACTAATTGCTTGGTAATCAATCGAATCAAATTTTACAAAAGCCCACTCTGGAGACTTCATCGTTTGCCAATGTCTAAATGCTTTTAAGCGATACTCCAGCATAAACTCAGGTTCGTTTTTAATCTTGGACAACTTATGAATAACACTTTCATCCAGTCCTGGTAAGAAAGTGTTCGTTTCCAACTCGGTCACAAATCCTTGTTTGTATTCCTGGTTGATAAGATTGTTAATTTCTTGTGTACTGGCTGACATAAAAACTCTCTTTTAAAGTACAAGGACGTAGTCTACGAAAACTATTTCTTACTAACGGTATAAACTGGAGACAGGGATTATAACTTCTTGATTCCATATGGTGTCTTTAACAGGTGCAGGCTTAATCATATCGGCCAAAGTCACTGATTCTAAGGCATGATGGATAGTCTGATTAATTAAACTCCAATTGCTTCTGATTCCACACCCAGATGCCTGCTCACAACCTTTCTGAGAAATGCTACATTCCGTTAATGCAATTGGACCCTCCAAAGCACTGATCACGTTCGCAACCGTAATCTTTTCAGGTACTCTAGCTAAGGCATAGCCTCCTTTAGCACCTCGTGTCGAAATCAACACTTTAGCATTAACCAATAACTTAAGAATTTTGCTCACCGTAGGCATCGCTATCCCTGTAGTAGCGGCTATTTCCATAGTCGTATACACTTGGGTTTCATCTTTTGCCATGAAACTTAAAATGACCGTTGCGTAATCTGTTAATTTACTTAACCTTAGCATATCGACTCCCTTTTTATTGTGTACCATTATAGTACTATTTAATATCATAGTAAAGAACTTGGTTATTCATTATACTGGAAGACAACAACGATCTATTTAAAGCGGGATACTTTGGACAGTTTACGCGGCTATGACGCCATAGTTACATAAGGCTGTAAAGCCTAGGCTGGATTTTATGATTTGACAGGGCAATACTTCGATTCTTTTCCGAGTGTTGCACTTATGACTTGAATTCGCCTAAGTAGTGTCTGAACGGAAATGCTGTAGACCATATAAATAAGGGGCTACAGACAAAATAGTGAATCGAAGATTTACAAAAAACTTGAAGAAATGATGAGGTTTCGGTAACGGTAACCCTTTAAGTGCCGCCACACATCACTTTTTCGTAAAATGACCATGGAGAATAAAAAAACTTCGCGCTCAATAAATAGCTGAAGCCCATGCCTGTCGTGGCTTGTAGCTTTTCCGTTCAGATACTAAGTACT
>CAIMEB010000013.1 GCA_903839855.1 uncultured Methylococcaceae bacterium | reverse complement strand
TCTTAAATTTAAGAAACAGCTAAGCCGTTTATCTTTAAAGTCACTGGCCGTTTTTTAATGGCTACGGTAGCTTGTTGTTAATTTTTTATTGACATCAAAAGTGTCAACTACTTTTAGGCTGCTATGAAGGATGCCAAAAATACTCTAATGAAACTGATCAGTCTAAAAGACAAATCATTAGAGACTTTTCCATTATACGGGAAGAGAAAGAAAAACATTTACGTCTTCATGTTGAAAATACTTATAAAAATGCAGCGTTGATTTATATGTTTGATCAGTATTTGCTGAATGCGGATACGTTTAAAGGCACCATTAACGACGTACAAAAAAAACAAATCAAGAATATCTACACCAAAAGACTGACTAACCAATTATCAGAAACCTTAGTACCCAAAGTTTTTAGTGCCCGAAAAGAAGACCTCACTCGGCTTTTTACTGGTAATGAGTTTAAGTTTTTTGATACACATGGCAATTTCACTGGCGAACACTTAAAAGTGATTGAAGAAATCAACGCCAAAATATCAACCCGTGCCGTTGATGGAAGATCTTTAGAGGCGGATCTTTCTGGTGATCCTTGGGGTTATTCTTTTGGTACTATCGTCACCACCTTAGCCGCTCTTTTACGTGCGGGTCGATTGACGGTTAGACACAATGCCGAATCATTCTTTTCTCATGATTCAAAAGCGGTTCATGAAGCTTTTACAAATGCGACGAAGTTTAAAGCCGCCTCGTTTAAATCCATCACGGCTACGCTAAGTTCTGCAGATAAAACCAAAGCGGTGCAGTTGTTAATGGATCTTGAAGTTGATAACTATATTGGACGTAAAGTTGACTGGAATATTACAGATTTTGATTTGGCTGATGCTATTAAAAGCCTAGCCGATTCGTTTATTACCGCATTACAGTCGTTGAATGAAACCGTGGATCAGTTTGAAGCACAATTTTCAACGGTGGCCGCTCAAAAAACCGTGTTACTTAATTATTCCAGTAAAGTAACAGAGAGCAATTATCTTGAAAAAGTGGGTTATTTACTAGCCAATGAAGATGATTTTAAGGCGGCTATACAGCTGATTATTAAGGCTCAGAAATTCATAAAAAAGAACTTTGTTACAGTAAAAGATCATAAGCGTTTTATCGAAAGTGTTATAGCTGAATTAATAAAAGCAGAGCGAACAGATCAACATATTGATGATGCTTATGCTGGATTTATGCGACTTTACCAACAGGACATGATTAAAAACTTTGCTCAGCTTCAGCAACAAGCACAGGAGGTAAGAGATAGTTATTTTAAGTTTATGAAAAATGCGGCATCAGGAATGTCGCACAAGTATCAAGTGCTTGAAAATAAAGTCGATGCCGTAATTCATCAATTGAAGTTATATCCCACTGACTTAAATAGCCTGAATCAAAAAAAATTAAACGAACTTAAACAGTATTGCAGTGCAAGAACGCTGAATGAACCTAATCCAGAATTCTCAATTACCTGTACTAAATGCGGCTACTCGCTGTCAGATATTCTCAACTATACTGAGTTAGCACCCAATAAAGAGCATGAGTTGTTAATTGTTCAAAGCAGTTTTATTAGTGAGGCACCAGAGCCAGAACCCGAAACAAAAACAGAAACTGAAACAACAATATTGCCACCCGTAGCACCCAGAAAAATAAAACTACAGGTGCAGAATAAGTTTATGACCGTTCAGGACTATAAAACGTTGTTAACCTCACAGTTAAGCGCCTTAGCATCTGCCAGGCCTGAGGAAAAAATTGAGTTGACTGTTGAGTGGTCAGAATGAACTCGAAACACACCAAAACATTACAAGCTGTTTTTGCTAAACCAGTATTTTAAAAAATAAAAAAATGAGAACAAAATGAATGTTAAAGATACTAAAGAAACAAATGTGCTAGATGATGCAATTGAAGGTCTTGATAATGATGAAGATTCTTCTTTAGGCGATTATCCTATAGACACTTTGTTAATTAGGAATGAGTCGCGTACAGTCTTTGATGTGGTGCGGCGCATTGAAAAAGGAGGATTTATTATGGCTCCTGATTTTCAGCGTGACTTCGTTTGGGATGAAAACAAACAAAGCAAGCTGATTGAATCAGTATTAATGCGAATTCCTTTACCTGTATTTTATTTAGGCGAAGATGAAAAAGGTAAAATGATTGTTGTTGATGGTTTACAAAGATTAACAACTTTTAAACGTTTTCTTGATAATGATTTTCGCTTAAAGCTTCCTCATCAAACCGAACTTGATAAGAAATTATTCAATGAGCTTTCTCCAAAACTTCAAAATCGTATCGAAGATTGTAATTTAATTCTTTATGTCATTGACGCAAAAGTTCCAGAACGAGCTAGATTAGATATTTTTGAGCGTGTTAATAGTGGTGAACCCTTAACAAGGCAACAAATGCGTAATTGCTTGTATAACGGTCAAGCAACTCAATTTTTAAAGCAAGAAGCAGAAACTAAACTTTTTAAACAAGTAACGGGGAACAGTTTAAGGCCTAAAACAATGCGCGATAGGGAATGTATAAATCGTTTTTGCGCTTTTTCCTTACTACAACTTGAAACTTATAAAGGTGATATGGATGAATGGTTGGCTGAAACATTAAGAAAAATGAATAAATTAGATCCTTTAGAATTGCAAACACTTTCTAAAACTTTTCAAAATGCTTTGCTAAATAATGAGTTGCTTTTTAATGCACAAGCCTTTCGCAAACATACGCCTGAACAAAGTAAGCGTGGTGTTTTAAATATTTCGCTTTGGGATGTTATGACAGTAGGACTAGCGAAGTATTCTCATGATCAAGTTAAATATAATGCAGAGAAGCTCAGAATAGGTTTTTATAATTTACTCAACGATTACTATTTTAATAATGCTATTACTTTAGGAACTAATAGCTCACGCAGTGTTAATTATCGTTTTGAAGCTACTCAAAAGATGTTTGAAGAGGTATTAAATGCTTAATTCTCTAAGTTTAAAATATTTTAAATGCTTTGAATCACTGCATTTACCATTAGCTCCACTGACAATGTTATCAGGAACCAACGCTTCTGGAAAGTCATCCGTATTACAAGCTTTAGGATTATTGCATCAAACCATGCGAGAACATGAATGGTCTACTCGCCTAATGCTAAATGGAAAATCCATCAAATTAGGTACTGTACTGGATGTTGTCAATGAATCACAGGGAGGAAAAAGCTTTGAAATTGGATTAGAAAATAACGAACATTTTTATTCATGGAAATTTACTGGAGAACGGAATGAACTCTCTATGGCTGTCGAACAAGTTTTAGCCGATAAAGAAATACATGAATACCCCATATTTTTACAATGCCTACTGCCACCACAAGAAAAGTTTCCTAAATCATTGCAACATTGTTTAATAGGTCTTAGTTATATTACTGCTGAACGTATTGGACCCCGCGAAATTTATCCACTTGAAGATAAGCAAATTGCCTCTGTTGTTGGATTTATGGGTGAATACGCCATGAGTTTATTTTATTCAAGACGTGATGAGCCGATTTTAGACGAATTAACGCTTGAAACAGAAAGCCGAAATACATTGTTTCATCAAGTTACTACACGAATGCAGCAATTTTTCCCAAATTGCTTATTAGCAGTAGAAAAAGTACAAAATGCTAATGCGGTTACATTAAGATTAAAAACATCAAATGAAACAGAATTTCACCGCCCTATCAATGTTGGTTTTGGCTTAACGCAAGTTTTACCCATTGTTATCGCCGCATTATCTGCCCAAAAGGAAGATATTTTATTGATTGAAAATCCCGAAGTGCATTTACACCCTGCTGGACAAGCCTTAATGGGACAATTTTTAGCAGAAGTGGCTAGTGCAGGTGTGCAAGTTATTATCGAAACCCATAGCGATCATATTCTCAACGGCATTCGCCGTTTTGTGAAATCAGGCAAAATTTCACCTGAACAAGTTGCCTTACATTTTTTCAGGGCGCGTTCTGCTGATACAGCCCAAGTAGTTAGTCCACAAATCAACGCAAATGGTGATTTAGATTGTTCACCTGATGGTTTTTTTGACCAGTTTGATAAAGACATGAATCACTTTGCAGGGTGGGACTAATGGAAGTGCTACTGAATGAGTTATCTTTGCATGGGCTTTGACTGTTACATCATCATCTACAAATGGAGCCGCGATAAATTAATGCGCTTGCGTTCGGTTTATATCGAGAATCGAGAACGGGCTTTAATCAATCTTCAAAGTGATTTAGCTAATAATGACACGGCAGAAGCACAAAACAAAAAAGATAAAATCTTTAAGCAGTTAAAAGAAATTGAAGCCTTCAAGGTTAAAATCGATGAACTATTGGCAGAAGGTTATAACCCCATCCTTGATGATGGCGTCGGTAAAAACATTGCACCGTTACAGAAAAAGAAAATGATCTCTTACGAAGTATTAAACCCAGGTCAACTAAAAAAATACCTCAATGCCGATTGGTAAACGATAATTAGGAGCAGAAGACATGTTTGCACTACGTCAAATTATTGAAGATCCACAAGATGTAATTGCTGTTCCAGTTGAATTTCGTCATCGTCCGATTGAAATTATTTTTATGGCATTAGAATCAACCCCGACCGATTTACCCGCACATAATGGTTTGTCTACCCCATCAAAAACTTTACGGGCAAATTGGCTTGAAGGCTATAACGTTGCAGAAGATGTCGATGTTTTAGACTCGTTACCCATTGATGAAGCCTTAGAGGAATGGTAAATAATCACTTGCAAGGTCGCAGGTCTAAAATTATAATACACACACTTATGTACATACATTAGGACTGGTCTATGGCAACTTTAACTACACGCATTTTCAAAAACGGCAACAGCCAAGCGGTTCGTATTCCGCAAGAATTTCGACTGGATGTGAGTCAGGTTGAAATTAGTCAAAACGCTAACGGCGATTTGGTGATTCATCCGTTGCCGATTAATCGTGGCATGGCTTTATTGGCTGTCCTGAACGGATTTGATGACGATTTTGTTAGCCAGCTTGAACGAGATTATCAGCAACAGCCGGTCATGCAAGATCGCGAGTCTTTATGATTTACATGTTGGACACCAATATTCTTATCTATTTGCTTAAAAACAAACCTCCCGCTGTGGCCGAACGCATCAATGCACTGGATAAAGAATCCGCGTTGTGTATGTCTTTTTTCACTTATGCCGAATTACTCAAAGGTGCAGAACGAAGCACACGCAAAACCCAGGTGATGAACCAGTTGTATCAGCTGACCCAGATCATTCCGGTTCAATACGACACCAATCCAAACCTATGCCAACACTACGCTACACAGTTTACCTTGCTAAAAACAGCAGGCACGCCAATTGGCGGCAATGACCTTTGGATTGCCTGCCATGCACTATCGAAAAAAGCTACACTGGTCACGCATAATGTGCGTGAGTTTGAGCGTATTGAGGGATTGAGAATAGAGGATTGGGCAGCTTAGATAACTCATTATTTGCAGCAAATGATTTTTCTAAGATTACGAATGGCTGTCTTGATATCCGTTATCTACAAAATTATATTAAAGACAAAGGTTACTGGTTTGATGTTTGCCATAAAGGAGCGACGGAAATATTCGATCTTAAAAAGGAGCTGCTGCCTTTTATTCATGATCCCATAGCGTTTGAAGCCGATAAATATGATGCTCAACTGAGAGAGACTTTTTAAAGTGATGTGTTTACTTTGCAGCAAAACGAGCTGATTGCAAAAGAATTTACTTTCGATGGAAATACCGAAATTGAGGTTCATCTGCTGGATGCACACACAAAAGCCCAGTTGGACAAAGTCATCATAAAACAAAATAAAGACCGTGATTTGGGCGGTCTGTTTTAATCGTTAAGGAATAGGAATGGCTGTATTGAATGACTTGGACATTAAGCTTTTAGAGCATTTTAAAGGCTAATTACATCCCGATGGTTATAGTGGACCCCAAAATCAGGACAATAGATTAAGATATACCCTGTCGTGAAAAAAGGTCAGAAAATGAGTGAAAGCAAACGTAAGGTATTTACTGGGGCACAAAAAGCCAAGATTGCATTAACGGCGATTAAGGGTTTG
>CAIMEB010000012.1 GCA_903839855.1 uncultured Methylococcaceae bacterium | reverse complement strand
TGGATCAAGAGCTTGAAAAGGCTTTTAATATCGCTAACGAAGCCAACCTTAGCGAAGAAGAGCTAGAGCTTCAGCATAAAAAGAAAGACTTTATTTATATTCAAAAAAGCTCAATTGAATTTGCTACAAAGACAGGGATGGCGCAAGGCTTGGAAAAAGGATTAGAGCAAGGGATGGCGCAAGGAGTGGAAATAGGTTTAGAGCAAGGAGAATGGCAAGAAAAGCTAAAAATAATTGAAAATGCTAATCGAATGGGTTTACCCATGCAAACTATTATTGAATTAACGGGGCTTGATGAGGAGAAAATTAGTACATTGCTCCCTAAGCATTAATTCAAGATCAATTACAGGATATAAAAGTCATGTTGGCAGATAAATTAGAAGTATGGGCAAAAGCTTATATTGCTGAAGGTAAGCAAGAAGGAAGGCAAGAGGGCAAGCAGGAAGGTAGACAAGAAGGCGAAGCCCTCGCTTTACAAAAATTATTAGCCAAACGCTTTGGCGTTATCCCTGTTGAAATCACCGCCCAAATTGCTAATGCCTCTTTAGAACAAATTGAACAATGGTTCGATACGGCGATTGATGCTCATTTTTTAACAGACGTCTTTAAATGATCAAAATAGATAGCTAGTTTATCAGTTCTATTAATGCGAATTAGTCTAGGAAAACCACCTACCGCTTACCTATGAAAAAACTGACTAGGCCAGCCGGAACGGCGGGCAGTCCCTTTGACCGACTTGTTGGGCATAATGAAACCACATTTGCCCCAAACGGGCAACACCCTAAAAAACCAACTCCGACCGGCCGAAAGTGAAACCAGACAAACCGGAAAAACCGAGAGAAACGACTCAGCGACCAATGCCGGATAGAGTAAAAACTAGTCCCATTGCCTTGCCAACGAAATATAAAACTACAAAGGCGGGCAACCCTAAGATAATGTACGCACCAACCCACGAAAGATTTTGCAATTGTGATGATAGACCAATTGTATCAGTGATAGCGATTTGAGGGGTGAGAGGTAACTGTAAAAAAACGAATCGCCCTTTGAAATCAAAGCCAGCCCAAAAAGCAAGTGCCAAGCACACAACAATTACCAGTGCATAAATTGAGCAGAAAATTATTCCAAGTCGACTCATATAGTTGCTCAACGTAAAGCTAACTGGGCGCTGCCCGGAAAGCTGAATAAATAAAACCGGATTATAACCGCGCTCCGGTTGAGCGCCATGTTAGGACAGTAGTTTTGAACCATAAATATAGACGTAGAAAACAAAGTAAACGACTATTGCGACTAATAGAACCCACATGTTTTTATGCGGGGCCCAGAGGAAGACTGCGCCTAGCGCCGCTTCAACCGGAACGAGCAAGATGAAGAGGGAGCGAGGTTGTTGCTGATTTAGGTACACGAACGCAAAGGTAAATGACAAAGCCGCCGCGAAAGTGATGAAGAACCACTGAAATAATGACTTCGACAACCATCGCGGGTGAAGAAGAAACGTGAGGCCCTTTTTCCCCATCACCGCCGAGATTATCGTCATCACAGAAAATGCGCCGAGAATGACTTCGGATAGGAGGAATGAATTGTTTAAGATCAATTGAGACAATATCCAGTCCTAACGTTACTGTAAGTGGCGCGCCGCTCACAGAGCTTAAACGAAGCCACCGAACCTTGAAAAAATCCAAACTTCAAAACCGCGAATGAGCGGCGCGTCCCTTTGACCGACTTGTTAGGCCTGGCATTACTAACCAGAGCTAAACCCCCACCAAACAAGAATAACCGAAAACCCGCATACGATGATTGTGCCTTACCGCGTTGTTCAACTCCACGAACGGGCTTCGATGCGTAGCGCGCCGCGCAAGCCGGGTTTGGCTTTCTGCTCAATGGGGATATTGAAAGCAAGGCCTTCGCCAGCGTCCAGCAAGCGTGTTTCTGCATCCACGCCTGGCTTTCCGGGATTGATATCCTGAAAGCCGTACTTAATTCGCCAACCGGCAGTAGCCTTTGTGTCGGGAAATGCCTCAACAAGGATCAGTTCGCGAAAAATAAAACCGCCCTCGTAGTGGCGCTTCAGAAAAAAGGAGCCATCCACTTCGTAGTCGGGCACCAGTACTTTTAAATCGAACGCGAAGCTGACAGATTTGGAAGTTTTGGTGCTCTTGCTCGGATCGAGAAATATCGTGAATAGCTGCGGGCTTCTGCTGCGGTCTGGCTGACGCTTACCATCTTTTTGCCTCGGGAACAATTCATCGTAACTGCGAAATATCGCGGAGTTCTCGCGTGCTTCACGACGCGTCATCTGCCATTGGCAACCGCGTATACTGGCAGCAATTTCGAACTGATAAGATGCATGCACGGTTTTACCTTCGTCGGACGCCTTCTGTACCTCCACCGGCAAGCTGATATCATCAATTTCAAGGATGCCGTCCACACGTAGCGCACCGAATAGAAATCGTGTCAGGTTCTGATAGCCCTCTTCAGAATTGACAATACCATAGGAACCTGAGTGGCTACGATTAACAAACGCACGCGGTGATCTTACATCGTTACCCTCCGCATCCAGTCCGTGCGTGGTAGCGTTTTCAATACGCACCAACCCGTCACTCTCGTCGCCCGCTGCCCAAGCTGAGACTCCACCCGCCACAGAATAATCGCGCGGGTTAGTACCTACGAGATTGAAGATTCGCTCAGGCGGGAAATTCTTCACCAGCGAGACATCGTCACCATTGGGCACATCAAGATAATCAGCCATCTTAGCTCGATTGAAATTGTTGATGTCGCCAAACGAGAGCCAACCGGGCACGTTACGCACAATGCGCATATCGATTCCGTTATGTGGCGTAGCATAGGTAAAGAGTTTGTCGACCGCCCCGCGTATGTTTTTAGGATCAAGCTTGGTATTCTGTAGAAAGGCGCGGCAGACTAGGCCGCCCATGGAGTGGGCTACAAGATGCACACGAAAATCCTCGGTGGTTATCTGATTGGCCTTATTGGCGCAGACCTTGTCCCGCAATCGAAGGATCAAATCTCCAAGTCCTTTTGCAAAATGCTCGATGGGTGGTGTACCGTTGCCATCGCCAAAATCTTGTGAGGCCTCGTCATAGTAGCGGTAGATGACGATGCAACGGTACGGTACGGGGTGGTCTGCACGATCGGCTGCAATCAGGTCATCGCCGTCTACGAAGACATCCTCGTATTTGTGGTCGCTCATCAAGCGTACCAACGGCGACTCAAAATAAAACCGCTTGACATCACCCGTCCAAGCTACACGCGACTTGGTCGAGCCGATATTGAAACCCATGTAAGGGTCGGCCACTGTCTCTTCAATCTCGCCTTGTGTGGCTGCGAAGCCTCGAACGTAGATGATCGGGTGGTAGGGATGCTGCGAAGTTTTGGGCATAAAGGCTTCTCCGTGTTGTGGGTGATTGAATGAATGTCAAGTACAAACTGGGCTTCGATCGACACGGTCAAAGGGTACTCTTTGTCGTGAATCTCCCAAAGACCTAACGTAATATATACGACATTAATTGTCGTACAATAATTGTAAATGGTCGTATAATCACGATCAATTAATATAAGCTGTTATTTATGCTAGCCAAAGCGTAAATGAGTGCGACAAAGCATGCAAACAAATACGACACCCACACAACCGAAAAAATTACTCGATCAAGTACGCGACAAGATTCGCTTCAAGAACTATAGCTTGGGTACTGAGAATACCTATCTTTCGTGGATTAAGCTATTTATTTTATATCACGGTAAACGTCATCCGGTCGATATGGGTGCCGCCGAAGTGGAGGCGTTTTTAACCGATGTATTTAAATGATTGTCATCTAGATACCACTAAAAAACACTAGTCTCTATTTTCTTTAAAGCCAAAGGACTTACTCATTCATTTGCTATAATGCTTAATGAGCCAAGACCACGATAGCAGTTATAAGTTTTTGTTTGCCAATCCGGAATTTGTCCGAGACCTCGTTATGGGCTTTATTCCAGATGACTGGTTACAGTCATTGGATTATTCAACGCTTGAAAAAATCCCCAGTAGTTATGTCAGCGAAGACTTTAAACAACGCGAAGATGATGTGGTGTGGCGGGTAAAAGTCGGTGAGGATTGGGTTTACCTGTATCTACTCATAGAATTCCAGAGCAGTGTCGATAAGTATATGGCGCTGCGGATGATGGTTTACATTGGTTTGTTGTACCAAGATTTAGTCAAGCGTGGTGAAGTACTGGCTAACGGTCAATTGCCACCTATTTTGCCGATTGTACTTTACAACGGTAGTCAGAAATGGACAGCAGCGATCAACATAGCGGATTTAATCCCTGATGTGCCAGGGATGGTCAATCACTATAAACCGTCTCTGCAATATTGCTTAATTGATGAAAATAATTACACCGATACTGAACTAGCCTCATTAAACAACTTAGTCGCGGCAGTCTTTAGATTAGAACACGCAAATAGTCCGAGCGCAGTCAGTGACATAGTTAAATTATTGATAGATTGGTTAGATGATCGACCCGATTTAAGAAAGATGTTCGCGCACTGGCTACGTGCAACATTGATGAGAAGGCCAGAATACGGTATCGTAATGCCTCAAGTGGATGAATTACAGGAGATAAGAGTCATGTTGGCAGATAAATTAGAAGTATGGGCAAAAGCGTATATTGCTGAAGGTAAACAAGAAGGAAGGCAAGAGGGCAAGCAGGAAGGTAGGCAAGAAGGTAGACAGGAAGGCGAAGCTCTCGCTTTACAAAAGTTATTAGCTAAACGCTTTGGCGTTATCCCTGTTGAAATCACCGCCCAAATTGCTAATGCTTCTTTAGAACAAATTGAACAATGGTTCGATACGGCGATTGATGCGAGTTTTTTAACCGATATCTTTAAATAATCAAAAGAAATAGCTAGTTTATCAGTTCTATTAATGCGAATTAGTCTAGGAAAACCACCTACCGCTTACCTATGAAAAAACTGACTTCGCCAGCCGAAACGGCTGGGCAGTCCCTTTAACCGACTCGTTGGACGAAGCCGCTATCGCAGCAGAAAAAGCCCTTAACACGTAAACTCTAAACGTACTCAAAATCGGGTACGCTTTGTTGGAGTTTAACATGACGGCTACAGAACAAGCACGATTCGATAAGTTATACCATTGCCACCTCAGAACGTTGAAGCTTAGAGGCCTGAGCGACAATACCATCGATTGCTATGCACGGGCTGTCCGGCGGATCTCAAGCCGCTTTGATTGCTGCCCAGACCAATTGACTGTCGAACAACTGGAAGGTTATTTTTCCGAATTAGTTGATTCCCATTCCTGGAGCACCGTTAAGATTGACCGGAATGGCCTGCAATTCTTTTGGAAATATGTCCTGAAAACCGATTGGCAATGGCTGAATATCATCAAAGTGCCAAAAGTCCAAACACTTCCGGATATTCTTACCCTTAACGAAGTCGAGCGCTTGATTCTGGCAACCCGCCAGCTGCGTTACCGGGTGTTCTTATTGACCACCTATTCTATGGGTCTGCGCTTGAGCGAGACGCTGTCGTTGCAAGCTTGAGCAAGGCCTAAGTCTCCGCCATATTCAAGGCCTATTGGGACACACCAACTCCAAAACCACCGAACGCTATACCCAGCTCACCGAGGAAACCCAGAAAAACGCGCTGGCGACCATTAACCAACTGGTCAATACGCTTAAACCTTGGCCGTCAGGGAATTCAGCATGACCTTTAATGCCATTCTCCGCCAATTCGAAACCGCATTGGGCTATACAGCAAACACCAACAACAGCAGAAAACACCCCATGCAATTATGTGTTTGACACCAAAAACTCACGCAACACCTCTGGATGCTTCGCGACGATTTTTAGCAGTGTTTCGGCAGCACCAGAGGGATGGCGGCGACCCTGTTCCCACTGCTGTAAGGTACGGGATGAAATATGCAGTGCTTTTGCAAACTGCGTTTGGGACAACCCGCATTTTACCCGTGTGGCAACAATTTCATTAGGTTCAATGGCATAGCTTGCACCGTGGAGGCCTGATTTAACTTCTCGAATGGCGGCAAGCAGTTCCTCGCCAATGTTTCGCTTGGCATCGCGTTCCAACAACTCTGTTTCGTTAAGGGGCATTTCCCATTTCCTCCGCAGTTTGTTTGAGTATATGGGCTGGGATATTCTCTTTTGCACTTTTGGCATAAATAACCAGCAAAACCAATGCGCCGCTTTCAAGGCGGGCGGTATAGATGACCCTTACGCCTCCACGTTTTCCAGAGCCGTAACGTGATCAACGGATTTTCCGGCAACCACCCGAACCTTGAACAACCTCTCCAGCTTCTGGGTTTGCGGCAAGAAAAGCCGTGAGTTTTGTATGCTCTTCATCCGACCAGTAATCAGGCTAGAGCTTTGTGAACAAGGGGGATTCGATAATTGTCAACATTGCTGGATAATACGCCAATGACGTACAAAGCGCAAATGCTCAATCGGACTGCCCAACGCAAAGTTCAGCGGGCTGAGCGATAGCGAAGCTCCGCTGGAACGTTGAGTTAGACATTTAAGTTTACTCTGACCCCAGTTATTTCTACTTGCATAAAAATCAGCGCCACCGTTAAGTCCAATAAATTCGCCGCGAAATAAATCAATATCTGAGTCATAACTAATAACGGCTTTAACACCGTTAATGGTCATTTGATTAATCACGATAAAACCAACGAATTAAATTGTTCTTACAATACGGAGCGTAACCTTATCTAACCCTGTTATTAATGTCACTACAGACTTCTAATTAAAATACGATTAAAGTGAGACGAAGTTTATAGCTTCGCCCTGCCTAAAGCGGGTAGCATCTTTATATTAGTTGCTCTATTTCTGGATATTTTACTAATGCTGGTAGGCTATCTGATAATGCGCTCAGTACGTCTTCACCTCGAAGCAAATTAAGTATAGGTTCAATGATATGTTTTTTAAGATCCTCTGGCGAATTCAGGGCCATTAATCGTAATGAATAAACCCAATGAAACTGATTCCATTCGAATCCCTCAGTTCCCCAATCTAATTCCTTATCACCCCAAAGCAACAACCGATCATTAATGACCCTAAGTTGTGGGTCATTTTCATCATATTCAAGAGGAAATCCTATGTAATTGAATTCTTCAAAAAAGCAATAATCTTCCTGCAAAAACACGTGTAATAAGGGTTCATTATTGCCAGATATTGCTATACCGTCACCCATTAAACTGATTTGAAAACCGATGTAAGCTTGGGTGTTTTTTTTACTCTTTCCTTTTATGGGAAAACTGTAAGCGGAGTCAGTGATAACCCACTCAGAATTATCCTTTCGTGAATCATTCACATATTTACCATTCAATTTACACAAAGGTGGCCGTATTTGACTAAGAGCCTCAGTAATCATATCAGGGAGTATTCCGCAGAGCCCTTCGACTTCTTTAGTAACCTGCGAAACCAATTCAAAACATTGAGTTATTGTTTTTCCATCTACTGTTACTGCATTCATCTATATTGTCCTTATGATAAATTAAAAAAAATCGTATTAGGAAGAGTGCTAGGAACAACAGGACAGTTGCTGAATCTGTTCCAAGAGAACTGATTCCAGAATATATTTTCTGGAAGATATTCTGGTAGTAATAGGCTGGTCTGTATGTAACCAAAACCTGCAAATTTACGTATTCCAATAGCTTCCAAGAAATTGTTGGTTAACTGCGCCCAACGATACAACGGTGAGCTCTCGTTGGGAAATATTTCGAGAATTGAACGAATATGTAACCAAGAAATTGGAATTAAGCGATTACCCTGTAGCCAGACATTACCACCTGCATCTTCGTTTTCGATAGCTTGAATGCCCGCAGAAATTTCAGGCGCAATAAACAAATGTAACGCTTTTTCACGTTCCTCAGCAGTCAAATATTGCAGCCATTGCCTGTGCAATTGGTCGCGCTTACATTTATCACTGCTTCCTAAGTCGGCATGCCACTTGAACTCAATCAATAAAATACGTGACTCATTGTCAGGCCAGATTATATGCACAATAGCATCTGGTTCAATTTTTGAACTGGTATCCTTCGCAACTCGATGCGGCCAAAGTTCAAGAATAATTTTTTGTGGGGTTGTTTCAAGTAAAAACGCAATTCTGCCAACTTCATTTAACAGATGTCTCCAAAATTGATAATGATCAGATACGTTAAGGAATTCCAACGGCCCTAATATGGTTGAGGTAATTTCATCTTCTTGGCGTACATTCAACTCCAATCCATCTCGATCACCAAGGTATCTTTTATAATAACTTGATTTACGTTTTTCAACTGCATGTAACATATATCAATCCTTATTAAATTAAGTGGTCAATTCTATAGAAGTTAAACGACAAAATCACGTTATTAATATCACCGATACATTTTATTTAACGTCCTCAGTTCTCGCGCAAATTCGGCTCAGAATCCGCGACAATTATGCTTAATAAGACAACGCGGATTCAACTCCGAAGTGCAATTCATTTTTATAGAATTGGAAGGGTCAGCTGGTGTAAAGTTCAAGCTTTCCAATCCGACCAAAGATGAGAGAGCTAATGAAGAAATACAGTCAGCTGACCGAAGGTCAACGATACCAGATTGAGGTTTTAAAACAAGCAGGAAATATACAAAAAGACATAGCCACTCTTATTGGCGTATCTGCTGGAACAATCAGTCGTGAATTGAAACGGAATACAGGCCAACGTGGTTATCGACCCAGACAAGCCCAGATC
>CAIMEB010000011.1 GCA_903839855.1 uncultured Methylococcaceae bacterium | reverse complement strand
TATTAGAGATCATTCTAATTTACGGGTGACACCTCAGGAGATAACTCATTTTTTAGCCTGCCAGACTACAACCAAATATTAATCACATCGTTTTGATGCTGATATTTTTTTAAAAAACGGCTTTTTCGTTCAGGCACTATGTAGCCAAGAAGATCTCTGCGACAGACCATTGGTGAATATTCGGTTACGACCCACTGCTGACTAACGAAAAGATCAGTGTTTGTGTAATGTCAAATATTGAACCTCCTATTTTTATCAGAGGGGCTTTCACCCCCCTTATCAGTCGCTCATTTAGAAGAACGATTGGAAACGCGGCACAGATAATGAGAAAATTTCACCAACAAATTGAATATGTTATAAATTGTGTACAATTGTGGTTATTCGAAGATTAGCGTATCGCCGCGATTCACTATTCCCGTTGAGATAACACGCGCATAAACACCAATACTGGGCAACGATTTACCGGCAAAGGGTACATAGACATTATTTTGTGCAATCCCTTTTTTAAATATCGCCTTATCTTGAGGTAAATCACCTTGTGCCAGCGTCGGCATGACGCAACGAGGGCAAGGGTCAGTGATATGTATCCGCACGCTTGCACCAATTTTAATCGTTTTACCTACCCAATTGTTTTCAACAAAGCCGTGCTGACCTTCGGTATTAATGACGAGATTAGGGCGGAATCGTTCTACTTCGTAGCGGCCCTCAGGATGTAACTCTTTAAGCTTTGCGAGTGAACTGGTGGTTATAATATGCAAGCTTGCATAATCAAAAAAAGTGCCGGTTGGGGCATCTCCTGCTATAGCTTCTTGACTCACTTCATCAGTCTGACCTTCAAATTCTGGCCAAAACTGTTCCAGGCTGGATTGTTGTGGTGCGCTGTTTTTTAAAGTAACCGGACGCGCCAGCGCGTTTGAAAGTGTGTCATTGATCTCTTCATCGTCACTCTTCAGAACTTGACCGTCTGGTAATTTAATCCACAGTGCCGTCAATACCTCATCATTCGGCTGCGCAGTATAACCGGCCTGGTAAGAAAATATGTCAGGCCATTTTTTTGGATTTTTGGCACTAACCACATGACCTGTGTCATTATCCAACAAAGCAAAAGCACGATCTCCCAGTACACCATTTTCCGTGATAAAACTGGTATTCAATTCTTCGCCCAACATGGATTTGACAGGGTAGCGCCAGAGTGTTGCGATAGTGGCGGCAGTTTGAGTATTCATAGCAATTCACCATTTCTTGTTATTTAAGGCTTATTTTTGTGAGGCCTAGCGTTTATCAGCCAGTATATCCAATAAACCATCGAGATACCTAAAAGGATGCAAAGTTTAGTAAAAAAATCGACATCTTGAATTTTAATGGGCGATGGGCTTGATAGGTTATGTTGAACAATATTTGTACTCACTAATGTTATCCCTTCTTGGTTTTCAAGTCCAAAGGCATTAAGTGAGAAAAGGAATACTGATAGGCAGATTGCGAATTTTATTATTTTCATTGTTTACTTCCTCGCAGGTTGATAAATCACTACAGTTAGTGATTCGCTACTACTGACTTTATGTGTCGACCCTAAAGATAGGCGTCAAATGTCAAAAAATGGTTCGGTTAGCTTTTACCCGGCAACATACCTACCGATCCCGGTTTAATGCGTTTGCAGGTAACAACTACATCTTCAAGATGGCACTTTTTCTTTCCACTATTAGAATCACTGCATGCGTTACAAATAGCCTTACCGTTATCTTTCACTGCTTCAACATGCCAACCATAACCTTGGGTCTGGCAAAATCTTTGGCTGTAATTTTTTATGTTATAGGATTTTGAAGCTGCTGCAATGGCCTCTGATTCAATTGCACAGACTGGTGACGGCAGGGTATTTGCCATAAGGTCCCTGTAAATATAGTCTGTTGCCAATACGCTACTTGAAAAAAAGGTGAGCCCTGCAAATAGGCCGAGCAAATTAAATTTCATGGTTCTCTCCCGGTTTTTATTGTTATAAGTTTAAATGGTGCCATACGCTTGAGATGATAGTGAGCAGAGAAGGTTTTTAGCTTAGTTCAAAACCCGAATATTCATTTGCGCATTTTCCTCCGCCACCTGCTGCTTAATCGGTGCGAATTTTTCATTCTCACTCTGTTTAATCAGCAGAATACCTGCCACTATGACAAACACTGTAATACTGACGTATACCCAGAAAGGGTCTTTTTGTTGTGTTTCTTTATTCATGTTGTTTACCTTTTATTGTTTTAAGTCATCAATGGATGCGCCAAAGTTGATATGAAAAACCTGTCCATTTAAGACCAATGCCGGCACTGATTTCACACCGGCAGCTTCTGCCTCTATTATTCGATCCGCTTGATCCCCCAAATGCACTGCTTCAACCTGATACTTTGAACGATCAATCGCATCGACTACCCTTTGCTCCGCTTCTAAACAAACAGGGCAACCTGCATGATAAAAAATTGCAGTACTCATAATAATTACCTCTTACTATTTATATCGAGTCGATACTATATGGGTTTTCTAAAGGCGTTGTCAATGAAATTTTGAATCGATACTAATAAATATGGAATATGGTTCGGTACTTTACATAGTCTGGGATCAGTTCTACACCGTAGGCGGTTTCAATGGCGTTGTAATAGCCAAGGCCTATGACTGCAATTCATCTACTGCAAATAAAGGAAACGTAGCGATAGCGGAATGAAGCTTTTTTATTCGCCAGAAACGAAGTGGGGGCATTTAAAGCGCATCTCGTAACAGTGCTGACCATTGCAATATTTCACCAGAAAAAATGGATTTGCTATAATGCTGCTAATCTTGTCAATTAAATTGACGAGGAGAAACAACGCGCCAACGCAAGCGCTCTAACTAAGCCGTTTCGCTAATTATATTAAGCTATAGCCACTATGGAAAAAGTAGACGTGTTCGATTTGATCGAGCGTATTGCAGCTTTAATTCGTTCAGAAGAACGAAAAAAATGTACGGCAGTTGGTTTGCAAACCGTACATTTACAAGCCCTAAATTACTTATCGCGCTGTAATAAATACAGCGATACTCCAGCAGCACTGACAAATTACCTGGGTATGACTAGAGGCACGGTTTCTCAGAGTTTGTCGTTATTGGAGAAAAAAGGCTATATCAAAAAAACAGCCGACCTAAATGATCGACGCGTTATCCATCTTGAGTTATTGCCGGAAGGCAAGACCATTTTAGAACAAGCCAAACCGGCGGAATTATTTATTAAAGCGGCCGCCATGATGGAGAAAAAAGGAGACGCTATAAATTATGAAATAGTTTTTGCTAATCTGCTGACGGCATTACAGAAAGCTAATCAATCACAATCGTTTGGTCTATGTAAGACTTGCCATTATTTTACGAGCATGGATGACAGTTTTTTATGTGGTGTCACTAAAGAACGGCTCTCGCAAAATGATAGTGAAAAAATCTGCCAGGAACATACGGTGGTGTTATGGCATTTGTGAACAACAGACCACAGTATTTGTCTTAAAACTGCACAACGGCATCAACGCCCAACACAATCTGGTCAAAGCGTCGTCCATCATCATAAGTAGCCATTTGTCCCTGATTCCAGTCGTAACGAGCTTCAGGGCGAACCACTAACCAAGGTTTGGGTTTCCAGTTTAAGCCCACTGTCATATCGTAATAACTGGTTGCTCCATTCCCGTAGCGAAAGCCATTTTGATCTCGAAACCACTCGTTACGTATCCCCAAACCCCAAACATCATCGAACTGATAAGTCAGATATTGCACAACAGAATACCATACTGCGATATGGCTATTAGCGGCATAATCGAAAAGGATAGGGCAGTTCCGGTTTCAGCGTTAGCCCAGTTAATTCCACTCATCTGGCTCCAGGCACCGATATCCCTATTAAAATTGTCTGGCCCCGTTATCGCGCCAAGGATCACATTCCACTGATCGTTGATCGTATAATTAAACAAGGCGCCGGTTGTGGTGAAAGGCGAGGACTTGAAGCTGTAGGTGTGTGATGAGAAGAAATTCAAAGCCGACGGAACCGATTTATAACCGATAATGGTGTAAAAATGACCGAATTTCCCGTTCAGGCCATTACCCACCAATAGGTGCAACGTGAATTATTACGCGCAATTTCTGCAAACGCCTTTAATATCTCATCGTCAGTAGCGTGATCGTAAGTGTCATTTATTCGTTTAAAAAGTCCAAATCCAGCATCAACAAAACAACCGCATAATTGGGTAATCGTTTGACTAATTTAGATAATTTGTCAAAAATTAAATCATGTACCATAAAGAAAATAGCAAAGGGATTTAATTTATACCTGGGCAACTTTATACTTACAGCTACTGCTGAAAATATGATTCGCATTGCTATGCTGAAAATAACGTTTGCAAAATGCGTTTAATGTTTTACCAGACAGCTTCTAAGCAATTTTTCAAACTCTTCAATTGGTAATGGCTTACTAATCAAATAGCCCTGCATTTCATCGCACCCCTGTTCCATTAGTAATGCTCTTTGTTGTACGGTTTCAACTCCTTCGGCAATGGTTTGCAAGCCAAGGCTCTTCGCCAGGCTGATAATGGCTCTTACGATGGCTTTATCTTCAGGGTTAGTACTGATGTCGCGCACAAAGGACTGATCTATCTTAAGTTTATAAGCCTTGAATTTTTTTAGATATACTCGGCGCGGTCACAGATGCGGAAAATGAAAGAGGTATAATGCTCCAATTTACCTAAAAATATGACATGCTTAAAATCAAATTCACAGAGGCCGAAGTTGAACAGTTATACCAACAATTCATGGAACATCCTT
>CAIMEB010000010.1 GCA_903839855.1 uncultured Methylococcaceae bacterium | reverse complement strand
TCTTAAATTTAAGAAACAGCTAAGCCGTTTATCTTTAAAGTCACTGGCCGTTTTTTAATGGCTACGGTAGCTTGTTGTTAATTTTTTATTGACATCAAAAGTGTCAACTACTTTTAGGCTGCTATGAAGGATGCCAACTTCGGCCTCTGTGAATTTGATTTTAAGCATGTCATATTTTTAGGTAAATTGGAGCATTATACCTCTTTCATTTTCCGCATCTGTGACCGCGCCGAGTATAGCTGAACATTTAATTCACTGGCTAGCTCTTGGTAGACTGCGTAAAAAAGTTCAATATAACGTTTACCGTAATTGGGTGGAATTTTCATGGCTAACAGAATCACTTTAGCTCCAGATTTCTGGCTACGATGAATAATTTCAGCAAGGTTGCTTTTCAATTGTACCGGCGAAAGACCCCGTAAGCCATCGTTTGCCCCAAGTTGAAGCAAAACAATGTCAGGTTTATGGGTTACCAAAAGCGCATCAATACGCGATAAACCGCCCGCACTTGTTTCTCCACTGATACTGGCATTTATAATACTATATTGGCTATTGGATTCAACAAGCTTTTTCTGTAATAAAGACACCCAGCCCTGGGTAACGTCAATGCCATAACCCGCGCTGATACTATCACCAAACACCAGTATTGTTTGTGGCTTAGCCAAGACTGACCAAGGCATGAGTAAAAATATAACCGTAAATAACAATTTAGACATGATGCAAACTCAAATTAAACAGACCTTAAACTCTATTATATTAACAGAAGATTTAGGTAAAGCCGTGGTAACTTCCGAAGGAACCCTGCATATCTTGTCATCGATAGATTTGATAATCAACTCGGGTGAGAGTATTGCCATTATTGGCGAGTCAGGTTCAGGGAAATCAACCCTCATTAGTCTGTTGGCAGGGTTAGACACGCCGAGTAGTGGAACGATTAAACTTAAGGGCAAATCCTTGACTGAAATGAATGAAGACGGACGGGCGACCTTACGTAATGAGTTGATTGGCTTTGTGTTTCAGTCCTTCCAATTATTGCAAGGGCTGACAGCACTGGAAAATGTCATGTTACCTTTAGAATTAAGAGGTGATAAAAATGCAAAGGCAGTGGCTACGGCGTTATTAAATCGGGTTGGTTTAGGACAGCGGTTGTCTCATACGCCCAAACAACTGTCGGGTGGTGAGCAGCAGCGGGTTGCTTTAGCGAGAGCTTTTGCCACTAAGCCTGCTATTTTATTTGCCGATGAACCAACCGGGAATTTAGACAGTAAAACGGGGGAGACCATTATTAATTTACTGTTTGAGTTGAACCGCGAAAACCAGACCACATTGATTCTAGTAACGCATGACCCCATTCTAGCCGCACATTGTCAGCGTACCATTAGAATTGAAGCAGGGCGCATCGTATGAGTCGATTTAATTTAGCCTTGCGTTTATTGTGGCGCGATAGTCGCTCTGGTGAACTGACTATCTTGATACTGGCTCTCATCATTGCTGTCACTAGTTCAACAGCGATTGCCCTATTTTCTGACCGTTTACAACGAACCATGGTTAATCAAGCGGCGGAATTTCTAGCGGCTGATTTGGTTATCGACTGTACAACGCCTATTTCAGCCGATTGGCTAACTAAGGCAACACAGTTTGGCTTAATGCAAGCCCAAACAGTCGACTTTTCAAGCGTATTAATTGAACATGAGGAACTTTTATTAGCGAGTATTAAATCAGTCAGTGACCGTTATCCTTTAAGAGGTATTTTAAAAGCGACCACGACAGAGGATTATACTTCTGAAACCATTTTACATGCCGGTCCAGAGAAAGGTACTGCCTGGGTAGAAAAGCGCATTCTCTCTGCACTTAAGCTAAAAATAGGTGATTCATTAACCGTTGGAGAAAAACCGCTTACCATTAGTCATGTACTGACCTATGAGCCCGATAAGAAGGGTAACTTCTATAGCTTTGCGCCAAGAGTGATGATTAATGAGGCCGATTTAGCGGCAACGAATATTATTCAGCCCGGTAGCCATGTGCATTATTTCTTCCAGTTCAGTGGTGAGCCACAAGTAATCCTGGACTTTAAGCAATGGCTTAAGCCACAGCTTAATCCGTCTCAACATCTGGTGGATATTCATGAAGATCGTCCTGAGTTAGGCACTGCTTTATTGCGTGCAGAGCGCTATTTGGGGCTTTCGAGTATACTGGTTATCCTGATTTCGGGTGTTGCCATTGCCATGGCAACACGGCGATATACCGAGCGGCATTTTAACGCGACGGCTTTATTACGTTGTTTAGGTTGTAAACAGCAAGAAATACTCTGGCTTTACAGCAGTCAATTTGTTGTACTGGGGGCTTTAGCCAGTGCTTTTGGCTGTGTACTGGGGTGGTTTGCCCAGGAAGTATTATTTCAATTGCTGAAAGAATTACTTCCACAGCAGTTAGTCAGTCCCAGTTTTGGCGCCGTTTTCTTTGGGTTTATTATCGGTATCGTTGTATTACTGGCCTTTGCTATACCCCCATTATTACGACTTAAACAAGTATCACCCTTACGCGTTTTGAGACGTGATCTGGAGCCCTTACCCGCGAGTGCATGGTTAGTTTATAGTCTGTCCATTGGGGTTATTGGTTTGTTGATTTGGCGCTATACGACGGATATAAAAATGACTGTAACCATTTTAGGCGCTGGTTTAGGCGTTTTATTAGCATTGTGGTTATTGACCTATGGCTTATTGAAGTTGATTCAAAACTGGCTCCCGTCAATGAATTTAACGTGGCGTTTTTCGTTTCAAGGCTTATTAAGAAATAGCAGTACCACCATTAGCCAGATCTTAGCCTTTGGTTTGACATTGGCTGCCATGACGCTTAGTTTTACGGTACGTACTGATTTAATTGATAATTGGCAGCAGCAATTACCCGATAATGCACCTAACCATTTCGCGTTAAATATTTTCCCCGAGCAACAAGCCGCGTATAAAAGTGATTTACAACTAAACGCTATTAAAGGCAGTCAATTTTATCCGGTTGTCAGGGGGCGTTTAGTTGAAATTAACCACCTGCCTGTACAACAGTTTGTGAGTAAAGATTCACAGGGTGAAAATGCAACCCATCGTGAATTAAGTTTGACCTGGACAAAAGAACTTCCAGAAGAAAATAAGATAGTCGCTGGAAATTGGTGGAGCAATGAACAGCTAGCTGATCAGGTTTCTATTGAAAAGAAGCTGGCTGATAGTTTAAAAATAAAACTGGGCGATCTTTTAACTTTTACGATTGGCAGCCAACAAGTTAATGCAACGGTAAGCAGCGTTCGTGAATTACGCTGGGATACGATGAAGCCAAATTTCTATATGATTTTCTCACCGGGTTCCTTAGAGGCTTATCCGAGTACTTATATCACCAGTTTTTATCTACCGGAAACACAAAAAGATCTACTTAATAGTCTGGTTAAGAAATATCCGAGTACCACCATTTTAGAGGTTGATTTAATTTTAAAGCAAGTTAAGACCTTGTTAATGCAATTAACCCAAGCCATCAATTACTTGTTGTATTTTGCACTGATGGCGGGGTTTACAGTACTGTTTGCAGCGGTTTATGCGACCTTGGATAACCGCATATATGAAGGTGCGTTGATGCGGACATTTGGAGCCAACCGATCCTTTTTAAGAAGAACTCAGTTACTTGAGTTTGGGATGCTTGGACTCATTTCTGGTTTATTTGCTGTGATCATATCGGAAGCAACTACCTATGCCCTATACACTCAATTGATGGCTATAGAATATCATTTTAGTATAGGAACATTCATTTCTATCCCATTAATAGGTGCTTTTTTCGTGGGAACAGCAGGATTCATGGGTGTTAGGCAGGTACTTAATAAACCCCCGCTTCAAGTTTTGAGAGAACTATAATCTTAAATCGGTTGTTCATTGGGCATTCATGTTAAATTAATAGACTGAAACAATAACTTTTAAAGGTGAGCAATATGAAAAAATTGACAACTGTTGGTGCTTTAATAAGTAGTATTTTATTAACAGCTTGTGCCAGTCAAGGCGGTTGGACTCCGACCATTGATGCCTATAATGATCCTAATGCATATCGAATTAATCAAGACATGGCTGAGTGTAAGCAACTTGCCAGTAAGGCTTCTGGTGGGACAGCATCTGAAACTGCAATAGGTGCAGGTACTGGTGCCTTAGTGGGTGCGGCGGGTGGTGCTCTGTTAGGCGCTATTGCTGGAAGTCCTGGTACAGGCGCAGCGCTTGGTGCAACCGTAGGTGGTTTAGGTGGTGGAGCGTATAAAGGTGTCGGTGCAGAAGATAAATACAAAAGTTCTTATAACAATTGCATGAGTGGTCGTGGTCATAAAGTGATTAGATGATTGGGTCTGCGGTATTGCAACACTTAGTCGCGTTGTTATCATCGACTTTTTAGCATTAGCTCAATGAGTTGGGCTTATTACAGCTTGGAAAATCTTAAAAGAAAGGGTGATAAATAATGCTCACTTTCTTGAGAATAGACGTTATGTGCTGCATAAATCGTTAATAACGTTTTACAAAGTATGGCGGCGGAACGGCAGTACCTAAGCGCCGACACTTTGGCATTATTATGGCTGTAGCCCCTAAAGTCTGTGCGATGACTTAAATGCAGTCCCGCTTCTTGTGCGAGTTGAGTAAACCGTTCTATGGCATGAGCAGGGAGTAATACATAAAATATGCCCTGTTCAGACAATAAATGCTCGGCGCTTTTGATTAAATCGTCAAAAGATAATTGGTCATTATGTCGAGCAATATGCCTCAGCGAATCTGTTGCCTTGCTGTGATTTTTAAAAAAAGGTGGGTTGCAAATGATAAGGTCATAATGATCGGTACTTTCATTAGCAAAGCTTTGAATATCCTGATGTACAGCCCTCAGGCGATCTGCCCAAGGGCTTTGTTGGAAGTTGAATTGAGCCTCTTCATAGCCTGGTTGCGTTAATTCGACAGCCGTGACATGGGCTGCGCCTAATTGAGCCGCCATTAAAGATAAAACCCCCGTTCCTGCACCAATATCTAAAACATGGGCGCCCCGATTAACCGGTGCCATTGCTGCAAATAAAACCGCGTCTGTACAGACTTTCATCGCAGATCGGTTTTGAACAACCGAAAACTGCTGAAAGTGAAAGCTTGACATATTACAGGCGATAAAGCGGTTCCAGGCTTTTATCTTCAGTAGGAGAGGTAATTTTCTTCAGGGCTTTATATTCAGTAAAGGTTTGGAATAGTTTTTTACCCTGCCATTGACCGACGGCTTTGCCATACAGTGTTTGATTTAGATGTAGTATTTCATCTCTTAAACGGGCATCACAAAACTCTGCAAGTGAGCCTAAGGTATGACTATTAAACTTTAGCTTACCCCAGATCAGTAAGGCATTCTTAGCCGCCAGTGGGTCATTTTGCTTGCAGGCCACTTTTAAATGCTTAATAGCTTCCTTTAAGCTGACTTCAGTAGGATCTTCTTCAATGACCTGTTTTTTAGGCGCACGTTTGCGGAACAAAATAATCAGGGTTGTTAACCACCCAAGTCCTAAAAACACTGAAATCCATTGCCAGACACTGGTTTCCTGGCTGGTTGGTTGGGGGCTTTGCTGTACAGCAGTTACACTATTAATTTGCTGGGGAGCGGGTGTTGTTGATGGCGTTATAGCGGCTGGTTCTGTTTGTCCAGCGACAGCCGTTGCAGAGATTTTAGTTGCTGAAATCCGGGCAATTTCCATCTTTTGGGTTTGGGTGTTGAACCAGGGTATTTCAATGGCGGGTAATGTGTAATTGCCGGCTTTAGAAGGAATGATTGCTGTTTTCTCTTCTCTGACTGAAAGCAGCCCATCGGGTTTTTTCTGTTCTTGCAATACCGGTTGATCAGGGTAGATTTTTAACTGTTCACTGGTCTGGTTTGTATTCAATTCAGGAAGTTGCCCTACTGTTGCTCCTTTCGCCAATAGCGTTAGGGTTCTGGTCAACGGTTCTCCCACTTTCATTTGCTGAGCGTCTCCTGACCACGATTCCTTTATGACTAATTGTTCAGCAGATAACCAGTGTTTTCCTGTAAAGGCGGCGGGTACAGGCTTCACATCCAATGTTACTGCTTTGGACTCAACCCGTTTTGTTTTACTCATTTGGGAGTTAAAGAAGGGATTGATTCTCCCAGGATTATTAACCAGTACTTCAGCTGTTAACACCAGTGGTTTAATAGTTAACTTACCGCTTTTTTGAGGAAAAATGGCATACTTACGCTCTGTGACAGTATAACTAACGCCTTTGACTTGAGTCGTATAATTATTGTCCTCTCCTAAACGTTCAATAACCGCATCAGGCAACTCAGGCTCATTCAGTCTGGCTTGAGAAATATCGACTCGCGTAAACAGACGTAAGGTGTAAAAAACCTGTGATTGAATAAAAGGGCTTTGCTGTGTCGCTTCAACATCAATATATAATTCTTCGTCAGTATTGACCTGTTTTTTTGCCGCATTATCAGTAACCAAGATAGTTAATGCCTGGCTGGTATCTTTACCAAATCTCACTGCCGGAATAACTATACTGCCCGTTTCTTTGGCCATCACATTCACTATCCATTGAATCGTCTTAGTTGATTTTCCATTAATCCATGAGGAACTCGTACTATTGTTTTGACTGAGTATGGTGAAGTTTTGTTCTAAAGGACTAAAGTTCGGATCATCATCAGGCGACTCGGTGGCGGTAAAGATGATCTGGAATGATTCATCAAAACTGACTGGATTCCGGTCAACAGAAGCCTGAATATCAGCTGCTGCTGTATTTTGAGACCACCCCATTATTAATAGAGAAAAAACTAAAGCGGGTAATAACCTAAAGCTAATTCCAGATTTAAATAGTTCTTTTGTAAATATCATAGTTTTAATCATTAATATTAAATGCGAATTAAGAGCTAAAAAATTACGCATTAGACAATAAGCTTTCGTATTGCCGCCGATATTAAAAGCAACTCTGTTATTAGTGCAAATACTCGCATTTCTATATTGCGCCTTAGAATCACTATATTGGGGCTGCTCCCAAAACTTTTTTAAAGTGCTTTTAACTATAATCCGCATGGCTTATTAATTTCTCCCCTTTCGGGAAATATTAACGCCTACACATCATATTAGCAATATTAATCATCGATGTGACTCAACTGCAAATGAGCCATTTATAGATCACCAATCAAAGTCGATACAGGAAGGTTTTGCAGGTCTTACAATACCCACGTTTTTTGCCTTATGTTAAAAAGAAAAATACAATATAGTTTGGATAGGTGTAAAGAATGTTACCAATACTGTAAAGGTAAATGGTAGCTAGTGATCTCGAATTATTTTTCGGGACAACTTAATTGAATATGCAGCAAGTCCGCAATATTCAGCAAAGTGTCGTCAAACGATTTAAGCCATGCCTGGAATTCTTTCGCATCAAACTCACCCTGTTTGAGCTGGCTTTCAATCACGACACAAGCTTGGTGCAAGTTCATAGCGCCCAGATTGCCTGCGACACCCTTAATGGTATGTATTATGGTTTTTGCCGCATCCAATTCGCCATTGTTTATATGATCAGTAATGATTTTAGCCTTGTCGTTGAAACCATCAAAAAACTTCTGCAACATCCGCAATAGAAATTCAGGCTTGTCTTTCGGTATAGACTTGATATTTTCCAGATCGAACTCCGTAAGTACCCGGGAAAGATCTGCC
>CAIMEB010000009.1 GCA_903839855.1 uncultured Methylococcaceae bacterium | reverse complement strand
TGAACCACCCGATCCCATCCCGAACTCGGAAGTGAAACCATTTAGCGCCGATGATAGTGTGGCAGTTTGCCATGTGAAAGTAGGGAATTGCCAAGCTCTTATTTAAAAACCCAAGTCTAACCACTTGGGTTTTTTTTTGCCCTAAAAATGTATTGCAAGCCACAAAGTATTGGCATTAGGCAGAGTCCATTCAACTCTGTGACGTGAGTGAGCTGGAATCAACAGATAGTCGCCTTCGAAAAGCATGACTTCTTTTTTGGGATACTCGAATAAGACTAAGGCTTGTCCTTGAATTAGCATGACCCATTCATCATTTTCTTGATCATACCACTCACCCTTCGGAGTGATGTGTCCCTTTGAAATAATACGCTCAATGATAATATTGTCTTTCTTGACGATATTCTCAAAGTATTCTTGATCTAGGTGTTCAGGAATGTCAGTAAAAATATTATTATTTTTCAAGTTAATCATTTTTATGCATCAATACGGTACAAGAAAAACTTAATCGTTGTAAGTCAATGAATCGGACAATAATGTTATTGTATAATGACTATTATATTTTTAGTCTCGGGAGACAAGAATTACCCATTTAATTCAAAGCACATTAGATAACATGTCGACCAAAAAGATAGCAGTAATTGGTGGTGGTCCAGCTGGACTAATGGCTGCAGAGATTTTGATTAATGCGGGTTTAAAGGTTGATCTTTATGATGCAATGCCTTCTGTTGGACGTAAGTTTTTAATGGCTGGTAAAGGTGGAATGAATATTTCTCATGCGGAGTCCTTTGCTCAATTTTTATCGCGTTATGGGGAGCGTAAAGATTGTATAGAGTCATTATTAACCCGGTTCACTCCAGATGATCTACGTAATTGGGTACATGGATTAGGAATTGATACGTTTATAGGTTCTTCAGGTCGTGTTTTTCCCTGTGATATGAAAGCTGCTCCGTTGTTGAGAGCGTGGCTGCATCGATTGCGTTTGGCGGGTGTTCACTTTAAGATACGGCATCAATGGATAGGTTTAAAAAATGATAAACAGCCCGTACTTGAGTTTTTGACCCCAGAAGGTAATATGAGTGTAACGTGTGATGCTGTAGTATTGGCGCTGGGAGGAGCAAGTTGGAAGCAATTAGGCTCTACAGGGGCTTGGGTATCTATACTTATAGAACAGGGTGTTCAAGTTGCTCCGTTAAAACCTGCTAACTGTGGGTTTAATGTCGCTTGGCGTGAGTATTTCAGGCTTAAGTTCGCTGGCAGCCCTATAAAATCAGTTGTTGTTTCTGCAACTAATAGTGAAGGTACCGTTAAACGCCAACAAGGTGAGTTTGTAATTACTGACAATGGGGTAGAGAGTGGGATAATCTATAGTCTTTCTGCCTTATTAAGAGAGGAAATTAGCTCAAGTGGTTTTGCTACCATTTATATAGATTTACTACCTGATATCACTGAGAATAGTTTGATTAATAAACTGTCAAAGGCGAGAGGAAAGTCTTCAATGGCTAATTATCTTCGTAAGCAAATTGGTCTTGAGGGCGTTAAATCAGCGTTACTTAGAGAACATTTATCGACCACTGAATTTAATGATATTGAAAAGTTATGTGCAATGATTAAAAATTGTCCGATGACATTAATATCTACTCGGCCATTGAATGAAGCAATTAGTACTGCGGGAGGTGTTACTTTTGAAGCATTGGATGAACACCTGATGATAAAAAACTTACCCGGCGTTTTTTGCGCGGGAGAAATGTTGGATTGGGAAGCGCCAACGGGTGGGTATCTGCTAACTGCATGTTTTGCCTCAGGTAAAGCGGCTGCTTTAGGTGTGTTGAATAGATTGAACGGTTCTTGACGCTTAGACGTTTGGCGATACAGTAAGAGATTAATATCGAGTTGGTTTACCTACAATATACTGTGCATTTTAGAGCGACTTAATTAAAGTCAAAAGTAGTGATTTTGTGCAACATAGCTTAAAAGGATATCTATGAAAACCCCAAAAAGTCTCGAACCCTTGGTTCGTGACGGTCTTGTTGATGAAGTTATTCGTCCATTAAAAAGTGGTAAGGAAGCATCAGTTTATGTAGTGCTTTCAGAAGGTGAAATTCGCTGCGCAAAAGTTTATAAAGAAGCTAATAAAAGAGGCTTTCATAAGCAAGCGTTGTATCAGGAAGGACGTAAAGTAAGAAATAGTCGGCAAGCTCGGGCTATGGAAAAAAACACCCGGTTTGGACGTAAGCAACAAGAGGAAGTTTGGCAAAATGCCGAAGTGGATGCTTTATATCGTCTCGCCTCGGTGGGTGTTCGTGTACCTAAACCTTATAATTTTGTTGAAGGTGTCTTATTGATGGAGTTAGTTACGGATGCAGAGGGAGCGGCGGCACCTCGACTTAATGATTTAGTGCTTACCAAAGAAGAAGCTCTGGACTATCATGATCGATTAATTAAAGACGTCGTGCGCATGTTATGCGCGGGCTTGGTACATGGTGATTTATCTGAGTTCAATGTGCTGGTTGATTCAAATGGCCCTGTTATTATTGACCTGCCTCAGGCTGTTGATGCTGCAGCTAACAATAATGCAGCCAGTATGCTTGGGCGTGATGTGAATAATATGGCGGCTTATTTTGGTCGATTTGCACCTGAATTACTCAATACTCAGTACGGAAAAGAAATATGGAAGCTTTACGAAACAGGTAGCTTGACCCCTGAGGTTAAATTAACGGGTGAGTTTAAAGAGAGTACAAAGCGAGCCGATGTTAAAAGTATTATGAGAGAAATTAATGATGCTAGAGACGAAGCGATGAAACAAAAATACGGTGAGTTAGACTAACTTTCTATGACTATGAAACAGCCTAATAATCACCTACAGGGTATTACTCTAGAAATGATACTAAACCAATTGGTGGATTATTATGGATGGTCCGAGTTGGGGCGTATGACAATCTTAACTGAATCAATATAAATGAATAAAATTAGATGTGCAGTGATTGGCACCGGATATTTGGGTAAATTTCATGCTGAAAAGTATGCCTTATTACCTGATTGTGAATTAGTCGCCGTTGTTGATATTAACAAAGAAGCCGCGAAAGCAGTGGCCGATAAACATGGGGCAAAAGCTTTAACAGATTATCATTTATTACTGGGTAATGTGGATGCGGTGAGCATTGTTGTTCCCACTACTTTACATCATCAAGTATCAAAAGATTTTCTAAATGCAGGTGTTCATGTGCTTGTCGAGAAACCTATAACAGTAACCGTTGATGAAGCCGATGAATTAATCGCCATGGCTAAAGATAACGGGTTAATTTTGCAAGTTGGTCATTTAGAACGCTTTAATCCAGCCGTATTAGGTTTGGATAAGGATGAAAAGCCTTTATTTATCGAGTCGCATCGCTTATCGCCCTTTAATCCACGCGCTAATGATGTGAGCGTTGTACTGGATTTGATGATTCATGATATTGATATTATTTTAGCTCTAGTGGATTCTGAAGTAGAGCGCATTGATGCTAGCGGTACTCGGGTTCTTACGCAAGGTACTGATATCGCTAATGCGAGATTATTATTTAAAAATGGTTGTGTGGCTAATGTCACAGCAAGTCGTATTAGCATGAAAATGGAGCGTAAGATGCGTCTTTTTAGACCCAGTTCTTATATCTCAGTTGATTTTCAAAATCGGATTTTAAGCAAATATAAAACAGGAACCAAAGAAATGTTTCCTGGTATTCCAGAAATTGAAAATGAAGAATCTGTTTTCGAAAGTGGTGATGCCTTGCTTGAAGAAATTAAACATTTTGTCAATTGCATTCAAACCGGCGAGAATCCATTGGTTTCGGGTGAGGCGGGTAGAAGGGCTTTAGCAACAGCGATCCAAATAACCCAGTTATTAGGCGATAACTAAAATAATTCAATTAAAAAAGGCAGTAACACTATGATACCGATGGTAAACCTTAAGGCTCAATACGCAGAGATTAAAGAAGAAGTTGAGCGAGGCCTAGCTGAAACAATTGAAAACTGTGCTTTTATATTGGGGCCCAATGTTCAGGCTTTCGAAAAAGAAACAGCTGAATATCTTGGTGTTAAACACGCTATTGGTGTTGCTTCAGGGACTGATGCCTTACATTTAGCTTTAATTGCTGAGGGTATAGGGGCTGGGGATGAAGTCATTACTAGCGCATTCACTTTTATTGCGACTGCTGAGGCCATAAAATATGTCGGAGCCATTCCGGTGTTTGTTGATATCGACCCCAGAACATTCAACATCTCACCTGAAGCTATTGAAAGTGCCATTACGCCAAAGACTAAAGCTATTATGCCCGTGCATTTATTTGGTCAACCGGCTGAAATGACTGAAATACTCGAACTTTGCGAAAGCTATAATCTAAAGTTAATTGAAGATGCCTGCCAATCATTTGGTGCCAGTGTCGATGGGAAGCAAACCGGTACAATCGGCCATGCGGGTGGATATAGTTTTTTCCCCAGTAAAAATTTGGGTGCTTTTGGTGATGGTGGTTTAGTTGTTACTAACTCTGATGAAACGGCAGCAAAAATAAAACAATTACGCAATCATGGTTCAGATGTTCGTTATTATCATGATGTAATTGGATACAACAGTCGTTTGGATGAAATGCAAGCGGTGATTTTACGCGCTAAACTAAAACGTATTGATCAGTATAATCAGGCGCGTCGGCATGTGGCGCATTTATATTCTGAGTTGATGGCAGACTTACCCTTAGTAACACCCTATGAAGATGAAATAGGAGAACATGTCTATCATCAATACACACTACTTTCTGAGCGTCGGGATGATATTTTAAAAGCCTTGCAAGATCAGCAAATTGGCTGTGCAGTTTATTATCCGGTACCTTTACATCAGCAAAACGTTTTTAAAGAAGAGTGTACTGGCTTAAGTTTGCCGGTGACTGAATCTGTAGCTGCAAATTGCTTTTCATTGCCTATTTGCCCGTTTCTTGGAGGCGACACTGTTAGAGAGATTGTCGCGGTCATTCGGGGTGTTTTAACAGAATAACCGCCATGTCTGAACACGTCCCTTTATCGATTATGTTCAGCGCTGGAGAATCTTCTGGCGATCAACATGCAGCCAACATGTTTCTGGAGCTAAAAAAAAGTCGACCGGACATTAAAGGGTTTGGTATGGGCGGTGCCAAAATGGCTCAGGCGGGTGTGGCTATTAAATATGATTCTGCTGGTATAGGCGTCATTGGGGTCATTGAAGTCTTAAAGCATTACCCTGAAATTCGCCGGGCGTTAAAACGAATGCAACAGTTAGTATCTACAGAACGTCCCGATTTATTGGTGTGTGTCGATTATAAAGAGTTTAATCTTAAATTGGCGCGTTACGCTAAACAGTGTGGTATTAAGGTATTGTTTTATGTCAGTCCCCAAGTGTGGGCATGGCGACCTGGGCGGGTAAAAACATACGGTAAAGCGATCGATATGATGGCGGTCATCTTTCCTTTTGAGACGGCGTATTATGATGCCGAACAGGTGCCGGTTCGCTATGTGGGGCATCCCTCGGTTGATAAAGTACGTCCTCAGCAGAGTCGAGAAGAGGATATGTCTCGCTTTGGCTTAGATGAGAAAGAACCTGTAGTAGGGCTGTTGCCAGGCAGTCGGATTAACGAAATTAATCGTTTATTACCCGTCATGCTGGGTGCAGCAGAAAAGTTAAACGCCCGTTTGCCTAATATCCAGTTTATCTTACCTCAGGCTGATTCAATCGATGATGACTTGCTAAAAAATTATCTAAGTCGGTCTGCTATAAAGATAATCGTCATAAAAAAGCAGCCTTACGATGTGATTCAATGTTGCGATGCGGTAATGACTAGTTCAGGAACCGCAACTTTAGAAATTGCTTTGCTGGGTGTTCCGATGGTGATCACCTATAAATTAGCGCCGATAACTTATTGGCTAGGTCGTTTACTGGTTAATACGGCTTTTATTGGTTTGCCAAATATTGTCTTCGGTAGTGGTTTTATTAAGGAACTCATTCAGCACGAGGCAACGGCTGATAATCTGGTCAAAGAAATTGAGACGCTTCTGGTCGACAAACTTTATGCTGATCAAATGCGCATAAATTTGCACAAAGTAAAGCAGCAACTGGGTTCGGGTGGTGGGTCTAAAAATATGGCAGAATTGGCGTTAGAAATGTTGAGCTAAATTAAACAAATATCTGCTACAGTTTGCAGGAAAATGTGAGGTTCACTTTAGGGCTGTCTTATGCAAAATCAGCACACTATAGTTCACCAAGCTGGCGTGCTGAAATAATTTTTAATCCTGATGGTAAAAAGGAATAGCTGCTATTCTGGCATCAATCTGATTGGATAAGGCTTGGTAGACAAGACTATCAACGGATTCGTAGCGCTCTTTAAACTCCGCGTCATTCATGTGTTCAGGAAGATCAGTCGGGTCTGGCATAAAGTCACTGTAATCTGTAATATTCGCCATTGCCTGTTGGATTTTACGCGCACTTTCAGGCGATGCGGTTGCTATTTCACCAAACTTTGTGCCTGCTTTGTCTGCGGCCAAATCAACGAAACTAAAACCACTGCCTCCTTCTTGGGCGTCACTTAATTCTTTTTCTTCGCCCACCACCTTAGCGACTTGTCCATTAACCGATGCAGCAATGGCTGCAGAGGCAATAAAATGCTGAGCCAAGTCGATTCTTTTATACAAAAAAGTGGGATAGCGTGTTTGAGCTGTTAGATTTGATGCAGGAAAAGAGAAGAATTTTTTGGTTTCTTTTCTATTGATATAATTATTGACAGCGATAATAGCCAGTTTATTTTCTTCAATCGCCTTGTCTAACGTTGAGCGTTGTAGCGCTAACTCAAATAGGGGTTTTAATAAGTCGGCGAGAGAGAGCCGCTGGTTTGGATTATGCTGAGCAATAATTTCGACCAGTTTATTCTGATAAATGTTTAAATCAGGATTTTCAGTGCCATTAGTCAGAAAGTTTCGAGCCTGAATCATCGTATTCATGTTTGAATAATAACTAATGGACAGTTTTTCAGGGTTAATGGAAATAGTTTTGATCGGTTCAGTTGCCAAGATAACGTAATTTTTCAAAGAAGTATTCTGAATAATCGTATCGATTACAAAGCTCGCAAGCTTTGAAGGCAATAGCAGTTTGCCTGCTTTAAATTTTGTCAGTGTAGGCAGTTCATTCGGATTATCGTTACCCAGTCTAAAACTAATATTTAGATATTCACCAAAGCTGTTTTTAGGTAACGTCGTAGTGACGGTAAACCGTAAAACATGGCTTCTCAGTTCTATATTGACGGCACTTTTGCTGTATCGATTGAGTAGATAGTTCGCAGCAAGATTTAGATCAGCCTGGGTTAACTCAATGGAGCCAATTTCGTCAGGTTTTGTTTTTGCCCCTTCATGAAGTATTTTCTGTGCTCTAACGACATCATCATGAGTTAGCTTCCATCCTACAGCAATGTCAGGCCGGTCACTCACGCCAAAAAAAACCAGCGAGGCGCATAAAAGCAGACAGAGGCTTAGAAATAATAAAACAATCCTTAGCAGAATTTTCATTAGCGTATTTTTAGGCAAAATCGAGTTTGAATCCAGCCGATTTTATGTAATCGGCTTCAAGCATTAAATCAGCACGTGTCAAGGGTGACTGGTTTAGCCAGTTATCCGGGAACTGTAGCTGAATTCTGGCATGTGTAATGGTAATTTTAAAATCAGGTAAGGGTTGATCATGGCGGTTACGGTGTAATAACACGGCCAGGCGTAAAATCAGGGCGAGATAGGGTGCGAAAAAACGCCAGGGAGTCGGTAATTCATGGAATAAGGATTGAGAAAATTTACGGCGATGGCCTCTTATGATGGTAGCCAATAAGATTTGATCCTGCTTGGAAAACCCTGCTAAGTCGCCATTTTCAATAATATAAGCGCTATGCTTATGGTATTGGCTATGGGCAATATCAATACCGGCTTCATGTAAATCAGCAGCCCAGTTAAGGAACTGAATGCAAGATTCGTCAGTTGCCCAGGTATATTCATTTTGTAGTTGGGTCAATAATATGTGTAGCGTCTTTTTAATGCGAGAAGCGTGTTTTTTGTCAGTATGATAACGTTCGGCAACTGATTTAACCGTGGCTGAGCGCATATCGTGATTATAAATTCTGCCTAATAAGTCTTGAATAAGACCCTCTCTTAATGCACCATCTGCAACTGTCATTTGTTCAATACCCAGGCTTTTAAACGTTGCATAGACAATAGCTAAGCCTCCGGGGAAAATCGGTAAGCGTTCCGTGTCTAGTTCTGGCAGATTCAGGTCATTGATATGGCTACATTGACTAAGATGAGCCACCAGTTTTTCCAGGCCTTGCGACGTGATGCCGTTATTACTCCAGTTTTTAGCCTGTAAGATTTTGGCAATTGAACGTAAACTTCCTGAGGCACCGATAGCTTCATCCCAATTTTTCCGCTGAAATTTCCGCTGGAAGGGTTCCAGTTTTTGTTCAGCATAAAGTACTGCCTGGTTAAAAGCATTTTTTGAGAGTTGACCCTCTTTAAAAAAGAGATTGCTGATGGTGACGCAGCCCATATTCAGGCTTTCTTTGTCTTTGGGTGTTTGCCCCGTACCTATTATATACTCGGTACTGCCCCCCCCAATATCCATGACAAGCCGTAAATTGGCATTGCTACTCAGGCTGTAAGCAACGCCTATATAGATTAAACGCGCCTCTTCGATACCAGAAACAATATGTATGGGATGATTAAGAGCCTGCTCGGCCTTAATTAAAAACTCGGTTGCGTTAGTCGCTGTGCGTAGTGTATTCGTACCCACAATTCGGACGCTTCCCGGCGGGAAATGGCGAATTCTTTGGCCGAAGCGTTCCAGACAGGCTAAAGCTCTTTGCTGGGTCTTTTCATCTAAGACGTTGTGTGCGTCAAGACCTGAAGCCAATCGAACCATTTCTTTCAAACGATCAATAGTTTGTGGTATTCCATCGTTTAAGCTGCAAACGATCATGTGAAAACTGTTGGAACCGAGGTCAACAGCGGCAAGCATTTCAGGTGGATTATTAGGCACGTGTTATCCAGTTTTGTCTACTAAGCAAGTTAATATCTGTTAAAATTTGAAACTTTTATAAGCCTCATTTTAGCTGTTTAGCTTGGATGCTGCCTGCTTAATTTAACTTATTTAAGGGCTTCCGTTAAGTGTTAGTTTCAATATGAATGCATTATCTATACGTAATCTTCGAAAAACTTATAACAATGGCTTTGAGGCCTTAAAAGGAATTGATCTTGATGTAGAAGAGGGTGATTTCTTTGCTTTACTGGGTCCTAATGGCGCAGGAAAGTCAACGGCTATCGGTATTATAAGCTCACTGGTTAATTCGTCCAGCGGTTTAGTCAGTATCTTTGGACATAATTTAAAAACAGATTTATCGCGTGCTAAAAGTTGCTTGGGCATGGTGCCGCAAGAGGTTAATTTTAATCAATTTGATACGGTTAGAAGTATCGTCATGAACCAAGCCGGTTACTATGGCATGGCTCGCAAGTTAGCAAACCAAAGAACGGAGTACTGTTTAAAACAAATGGATTTGTGGGATAAGCGTGATACGGTTTCCCGACGCTTATCAGGCGGAATGAAGCGCCGGGTTATGATTGCCCGTGCCATGGTGCATGCGCCTAAGTTATTAATTCTGGATGAGCCCACGGCGGGCGTTGATATAGAGATTCGTCGGTCGATGTGGAAGATGATGCAGTCGCTGAATGAAAGCGGCACGACTATCATTTTAACCACACATTATCTGGAAGAAGCAGAAAGCCTGTGTCGTAACATCGCCATCATAGATCAAGGGAAAATAGTGGAACATTCGGATATGGCGAGTTTATTGGCTCGAATCAATATTGAACATTTTGTACTGGATTTAGCTGAACCCTTGGATAAGCCCCCCATCATACCGGGTTATCAAATTGAAAGGGTCGCAGACAAAGTGCTTAATGTCGAAGTACCCAAGAAAATGGGGCTTAATGGATTATTTGTTCAGTTAAGTGCGCTTAATATTAAGGTGTTGAGTCTTAAAAATAAGAGTAACCGCTTGGAGCAGTTATTTATGGATTTAATTGATACCAGTACGGCAGGCTGACACTATGAAATATTCTATTGCTTTACGTACCATCATTGTTAAAGAGATTTTTCGCTTTGTGCGGATCTGGCCGCAGACCTTATTACCCCCTGCGATTACCACCGCACTGTATTTCCTGATTTTTGGAAAATTGATTGGCGATCGCATTGGCACCGTCAATGGTGCTACTTATATGGATTATATTGTTCCGGGCATTATTTTAATGTCGGTCATCAGTCATTCCTATGCCAACGTGGTATCGTCTTTTTATTCAACAAAATTTCAACGTAACATTGAAGAGTTGTTGGTTGCCCCAGTCCCTAGCTGGGTCATTTTGAGTGGATATGTCAGTGGTGGCATTATTAGAGGCTTATTAGTCGGCTTAGTGGTGGCTTTAATATCCATGCTATTTGACGATATTGTCATCAATAACTTAACGATTACCTTATCGGTAGCTGTTCTGACCGCGACATTATTTTCCTTGGCGGGTTTTATTAACGCCCTATTGGCAGAAAGCTTTGATGACATATCCATTATTCCCAATTTTGTATTAACCCCGTTGAGTTATTTGGGCGGTGTATTTTATTCTGTTGATATGTTGCCAGGTATCTGGCAAACCCTTTCAAAGGGAAACCCTATTCTCTATATGATTAATGCCTTTCGTTTTGGGCTGATTGGTGTGACGGATGTTAATATCGAAGTTGCATACATTATTACCGGTGGCTTTATTGTACTATTGGCATTGCTTAGCTTGCTGTTGCTGCATAAAGGTGTTGGAATCAAAAATTAAAATTCAATTAATTACTTGGAACGAAGTAATTTTTCAGACAAATGCGTAACAAATGGTTATCATGACCCATTTTTTAATTCTGAATAAGGTTTAATCATGCAAGTTGCTGACAATACAGCGGTATCTATTCACTACACATTAACAAACGATGAAGGCGAAGTGCTTGATAGTTCGGTAGGTGGTGAGGCATTAGTTTTTTTACAGGGCGCTGGCAATATAATTTCGGGTCTGGAAAATGCGTTGATTGGTAAATCAGTAGGTGACAAATTCAATGTACGTATTCCCCCAGAAGACGCTTATGGCGAGTTGGCAGATGACATGATTGATGTTATTTCCAGAGAGATGTTTGAGGGTATCGATGAAATTGAAATCGGTATGCAGTTTCATGCCGACGTCAGTTCAGGCCCAGGTATTGTGACTGTGGTTGGTATTGATGGCGATAATATCACTATTGATGGTAATCACCCTTTAGCGGGATTAGCCTTGACGTTTGATGTAGAGGTGGTTGATGTAAGATCCGCAACAGCAGAAGAGTTGTCTCATGGACATATCCATGGCGCAGGCTGTCATCATTAAATCAGGTTAACCGACCTTACCTGAATGTGGAGTAAGATAGTTTTAGCTGTTTTTACAGCCGATAGCTGAAGCTATTGCACTCCCGTTTTAAAAACACCTGAACAAAATCATTGTTATCGGGATGGTGTTCGTTAGTATCCCGACTACTTACCTAAAAAGGGATAGTTAAGTAGTCGATACTGAACGAGAGGTTCGATTTAAGTGCATAGACTTGAAAAATAATCTTACGTCCCCACATTGTTTGCAATCGTTTTTAACCCCTTTAAGGAATACTATTGTGACTGTTGAAACAAAAAAAGAAACCCTTGGCTTTCAAACTGAAGTAAAACACCTCCTCCATTTAATGATCCACTCCTTGTACAGCAACAAGGAAATTTTTCTGCGTGAATTAATCTCAAATGCCTCGGATGCAGCGGATAAACTGCGTTTTGAAGCACTTTCAAATGATGCTTTGTACGAAGGCGATAGCGAGCTGAAAATTCGTTTAGAGTTCGATAAAGAAAAAAATACTATCACCATTATTGATAACGGCATCGGTATGACCCGTGCCGAAGTTCAGGAACATATCGGTACTATCGCAAAGTCTGGCACTAAACAATTCTTTGAAGCATTAACCGGTGAACAAGCGAAAGACAGTGAGTTAATAGGTCAATTTGGGGTGGGCTTTTATTCGGCTTTTATTGTTGCCGATAAAGTGACTTTAACCACACGTAAAGCCGGTGCTGATAAAGATCAAGGCACCCGTTGGGAATCCTCAGGTGAAGGTGATTACACGATTGAAGCCGTTGAAAAAGCCACCCGTGGGACTGAGATTGTATTGCATCTTAAAGAAGCAGAAACTGAATTCTTAGATGGCTATCGTATTCGTTCTATCGTCAGAAAATTCTCTGATCATATCTCTTTACCTATTGTGATGGATAAAGAGGTACTGCCTTCTTATGAGGATGAAGACGAAGAGGGTGAAGAGGGGTCAGAAGAAAAAGCAGAAAAAGCAGAAAAACCCGTAGCGCCCATTGAAGAAGAAACCATTAACAGTGCTTCCGCCTTATGGACTAAAGCGCGTCAAGATATTTCAGAGGAAGACTACAATCAATTTTACAAACATGTAGGCCATGATTTTCAAGATCCTTTGGCTTATGTACACAGTAAAGTAGAAGGCACTAACGAATACACTTTACTATTGTATACCCCAGCCCGTGCGCCCTTTGATTTATGGGATAGAGACGCGAAGCACGGGGTAAAACTGTATATTCGTAAAGTCTTTATTACCGATGATGCAGAGCAATTGATGCCACGTTATCTGCGTTTTATCAGAGGTATTATTGATGCGAACTCGTTACCGTTAAACGTATCGAGAGAAATTCTGCAACAAAGTAAACAAATCAGCTCTATTAAATCGGGTGCCGTTAAGAAAGTATTAGGCATGTTGGAAGGCTTGGCTAAAAATGAGCCAGAAAAGTATGAAACCTTCTGGACTCAATTTGGTAACGTGATTAAAGAAGGCCCGATTGAAGACCATTCTAATAAAGAGCGAGTGGCTAAATTATTACGTTTTGCGTCTACGCATACCGATACTGATAAACAAGATGTGTCGTTAGAAGATTACGTGAGTCGTTTTAAAGAAGGCCAGGAAAACATCTATTATGTGACAGCCGATAGCTTTGCGGCGGCAAAAAATAGCCCCCATTTAGAAATCTTCCGTAAGAAAGGCATTGAAGTCTTATTATTATCAGATCGTATTGATGAATGGTTGGTGTCTAGCCTGAGCGAGTTTGACGGCAAGCATTTACAATCGATCGCTAAAGGCGATTTAAACTTGGGCAGCCTGGATGATACTAAAGAAGAAGATAAAGCCGCGCAAGAAGAAGTCAATAAAGACTTTGAAAGTGTGCTTAAGCAAATTAAAGAGGTTTTAGCCGACAAGGTGAGTGAGGTTAAATTAAGTCATCGTTTAACGGCATCACCCGCCTGTTTAGTAGCTGATGTGTATGGCATGAGTCTTAATATGGAAAGAATCATGAAGGATGCGGGTCAATCTATGGGCTTTGGGGGTAAAAAACCAATCTTTGAACTTAACCCGACTCATCCATTGGTCGTTCGTTTGAAAGCTGAACAAGATGATGCGCGTTTTGCCGATTTAACCCATATCCTGTTTGACCAGGCTATCTTAAGCGAAGGTGGCCATTTGGATGATCCTTCTGCTTTTGTACATAAGTTAAATGGTTTGTTACAAAGCTTGTTGAGTTAAAGTTAAGTAGGTCTAGGCGTTAAGTAAAAAAGGCTGGAGCAATCCGGCCTTTTTTTTGCTTCGGTTTATGGAATCACGGTTTAACTATTGGAACGTATCCGGAAAAGAGGTAAGCTAATCACTCAATAGGAGAAAACTAATGTACCCAGCGATATTGATGGTTTAACCTAATAGGTGAATAGGACATTAACTAATGATAACTAAAATCGATTCTAAAGCCGACGAACTCCCCAGTCATTCAGACAGCGCGGTGATTAAAACCATGGAGATGTACCAGGCCATTATTACTCGCATGGCAGGCAATAGCGCAGCTTGCAAACAATGGTGTATTACATTGGTGACGGCTATTTTAGTTTTTGCAGTCAAAGAAACCCAATATTCATTGATTTGGCTGACAGTCATACCGGTATTGATTTGCTATTGCCTGGATGTCTATTACCTGATGCTGGAAAATCGTTTTCGCGCCGGTTTTAATCAAGCTGCCAGCAAGATTGCCCAACAAACGTTTACCCGAGCTGATTTATTCAAGTTATCACCGGCAGGCTGTCAACGCCAATTATGGTTTAAAGCCTTTACTTCTCTGGCAACCTGGCCGGTTTATCTAGGCTTACTGGCTTTGGTGCTGGTTGCTTATAAACTCGCGTTCTGCCATGCCTGATAACTACCCCATTCACGCTTATTTGTCCTATCGCTGTAAAGAAACACGGGATAGAGCTGCTAGGGATAGATTGAAAGACCTGTGTTCAGAAACAAATATTACGCTGCGCTATGATGAGAACTGTACTGAGGACGGCGACAGCCTAATCGAATTCATGGAGGATTTAACCTCTGCCCGTTGCGTGTTTTTGTTTCTCAGTCCAGAATATTTTCAGTCGGCTTATACGCTGTATGAATTGATTACGATTAATGAGCAGGTTGATCTTGATAAAAGTTTCATTATTCCGTTACGACTTTCTGAAGCGATGGTTGATAAATATCGCACTCAGGCAAAAAACTTTTGGATTAGTCAGCCAGCCGAAGCTGATCGCAACAAGCTAGCCGACCTTCTGAAGGAAGTTAATCATGAGGTACTTTGGCAACGAATAGACGCGGCTTGGGAATCTATTGTCAAACCTTATCTTGATGAATTACATCTTTCGTTGGAAAGTTCTAAAGGTGACGAGTTACTGCGTGGCTTGCTTGTTGCATCACAAGAAAAAGTAGCAGCGATAATAAATGAAGCGAAACAACAAATGCATAATGTTGTTTGTAGAAATGTCGAACAGATACTTAAACAGCAACATATTCCTATTGCTCAGTTAGCAGAAAAATTGAAACTGGATTCGTCAGCAGGTTCAAGTGAGACCACAAAACAATTGCTGGACATCAACCTGGTGGGTGAAGCGCTTGATGTTTTATACGACTTGTCTATCCAGCAAGAAGAAAGATGGTTAGCGCGTGCCGAAGAGTGGAGAAACTATCTTTATGACATTGAACAGATAGGTGGCTGGTTGTTACTTAAATCGGTCAATCCGGTTTGGTGGTTTCATAATCAACAATCACTGGAAAAGACCAGGAGCCACAGTATTACTGATGAGTTTACTTTGCAACATTCTGCTTATGTTGAGGTGATTATCGCTCGGAGTTTGTTACAAAGAGCAGAGCATACGGTGGACGAATTCGGAGAAATTATAGCAGCAAGCGAGAAGCATCAAGAAATAATGTTGTTTGATGCAATTTCTCCAGATGCATCGGATTTTCAGTTATTATCCCCCATCTACAAAGATATAAGACGGGTTGATCAAGCGCCGCAAGATATCACTCGCTTGCTAGATGGGATAAGCATAACGCTTCGAGCGCTAAAAGGATCAAGAAGTGAAAAGCAGATTTATTACATTGTCCATCAAAGCTATTTGGAACTATTGAAATCGAGAGACTGGTTTCCTGAGTTTGAGAAAAAGCTTGTTGGTTATCTGCAATTTATTTGTTGTATACAAGAATCTCAGAATCAAACACTTGACCCTTGCCAGGAAGAGCAGAGTCTATTACTGGAAAAACTGGCAAAGATATTACGCTTAAAAAATAAAAAGAGAACGGTACATGACTCATCCCCCCAAACTTGAAGACTTCCTCCCCCCTCAATTAAAAGTCAGTAACCCAAGCCGTAAGCTTCATCATATCTTTAACGAGGCCGATTGTTACGCGCTTTGGGCGGCTTATTCAGCGGGGCGGCCTTTATTAGTAAGAGGCAAGGCCGGTACGGGTAAAAGCCAGATGGCGCGGGCGATTGCCGAACAGCTCGGTTGGGCTTTTGTCAGCGAAGTCGTGCGCGGCAGCACCGAGCTGTGTGATTTACATTGGCATTTCGATGCTATTGGCCGACTGGGTGAAGCACAGGCCTTAGCTATACCGGGTGGCGCTACTGATGATGATACCAAGGATAATACTAAGACCAATACCAAAGACAAGCTCAATCCTTTGAACTTCTTGGCACCCGGTGCTTTTTGGTGGGCATTTAACTGGTCGTCTGCGAAAGACCAGTACGATCAATGCACCACTCATTTACGGCCTGAACCAGATCAGCCCGACCTCGACCCTAATAACCCAAAAGCTAGCACATGGAATCCCAAAACGGGTGGAGTCGTCTTATTGCTGGATGAAATCGACAAGGCCGAACCGGATTTACCCAATGGCTTACTGGAAACATTAGGCTTATATCAATTTACCGTGCCCTATCTCGATCACTCAAATCGACCCGAAGAAAATATAAACCCCATTAAAGCCGATCCCGCCCGGTTGCTGGTTATTATTACCACCAATGAAGAGCGTGAACTGCCCAAGGCTTTTGTGCGACGGTGTTTTGTCCATACCTTAAAAATGGAAGAATCACTGGAATGGGTGCAAGATCCTGATTATCCTAATGATCCCGAAAAGAAAATACAAAAACGCTATGCCTGGCTGATGGAACGAGGGCGCTTGCATTTTGGTGAGAGGATAGCCACACCGGTTTATCAACTTGCCGCAGAACTATTATGGAACGATCGTTCTGCTAGTCCAAACAATCAATATCTACCCGGCTTGGCAGAATACATTGATCTGTTGAACGCAGTGCAAAGTTTACCCCATGAATTGCAATATCAACGTTTGGAAGCTATTGCCAGGTATGCCTTAAGCAAAGGTCTGGAATCGTAGCATGGCCTGGGGACGGCTGGCCTTGTTACAGGCAGAGGATGAGCAGGCGCTAAGCAAGCTGGCCGATGTCTTCGGTTATACACGGTTGCCAGAGGATGCTATTGAAAGCAACGTACACGTGAAAGTGGACGTACCGCCAATAACGCTTATTAGCCCGCAGACCACTACTGCCCCTCAGCGTCCCCCCGCCCGTTTCCTGCGCATTAATAAACTAATCAAGACCGAAACAGACCGTAATGATGATGTAAAACCGGCTTATTTGTCCGATCCAGACATGCGTTTAAAAGCTCAGGCAGGCGGCACTTATCGTTTTGCGCCACCACGTCCACTCATGCCTATCGCCCGCTTATTGCCGCTGCTGTTTAATAGTTTGGCACAAGCCCGAACGGGTCATAGTCTGGATTATCGACAACTGATAAAACAAATAGGGCAGGGCAACGCCTTGCAACGCTTGCCTAAACGACAACACCGACGTTGGCCGCAACGTTTGCAAATTATAGTGGATGCCAGTCCCCGACTGGAACCGTATTGGACTGATTTTGAAGGTCTGGTTCGGCAACTGCAAACCCTGTTGGGTCAAGAAGCCGTGCAAGCGCTCCGTTTTGACGAGGACACGCTGGGTGAACAGGCGTGTTATTGCTTACCCTGGCCTGCCGCTGATACGGATCAATGGCAGCGTTGGCAAACGCCGCCTGCAGATGTGTCCGTCTTGATTCTAGGGGACTTGGGGGTGGGTGATGACCGTGCTACTATCGCTTGGCAGCGGCAGTTGGCGTGTTTGCAATCCCATCCCAGCCCGATATTAACTCTTAGCCCTGTTTCTGGTTCGTCAGAAGACCGGCTGTTTTGCCAACAGTTTAAACCCAATGCCTTTAATGATCAGTACCCTGTGTCACGGCATCCGGTTCGCAACGGTTTTTCCCTTAAGCCAGCACCCACCGCATTAGCCCTAGACGATATGCTTATCTGGTTATCGCCGTTACCTTTAATCGACACTGGATTATTGCGCCGCTTGCGCGTGGAAATGCATTGGGGAAGTAGTGACCTGGAAGCGGTGCTTTGGAATCATCCCGCTATGCGTGATATTGGCCTGGGTAAGTGTGTGCAGCCGGAGGTTGCAGGCGGCTATCAGCAACGTTTTCAAAAGTATGCGGGCACTGAAAAGGCTAAACTTTTTTGGAACGTTCTCGAAGGCCATCATACGGGCGCTTATGAGGGTTTGCGGCAATTGGAGACGTTTAAGCGGAGTGTCTTAGAGCAGCAGGATGATTCAGCGGTGCGTGAGTATTTTAAACGCCTGTGTGCCATGGGTCTTCGGAGCGGTAGCGATCCAGCACAGCAACATGCCTTACGGATGCAATGTCGCACGGTGTTGGCTTCGATGCCCACTACTATCTGGAACAGTGATTTAAATACCCAAAAAGACTTGGAAGATCTGGCTTATGTTATTTACGCCACCGCTCATGAAGCTGAGATAAAAGCCGGTCAATGGCCGAAACAACTCCCCGACGGGTTTGATATCGATCGTTTGCGTTGGGTGGTGGGCGGTGACGAATCAGCGGCTGTCGGTGAAATGCAAGGGTGGCAAATTGTTCAGGTCGGTGCTCAAGGCCAGATTAAAATTGAGCCATGCAGTTTTGAAGATGATCCCGTGGTGACGATTTTTAAGACTGAAGTGTCTAAAGCATTTCCGCCGCGATTAATCTTAGCGGATGCCAAGGGTTCGAAGACGCATCCTTTACAAAAGCGTATGACGGTGACGTTATCAGAAAATGAGACGGCGGTGTTTGAAGCCAGAGGCTTAAAGCTGGAGCTGGAAGCCATTCTTAAGCCAAGTTGGGCTAGTCGTATTGGCTGGAATGAAAAAGGCTTAACAAGTAGAATCCCTTGGTTGAATCAAGAATTGGAAGTGCTGTGGCAATCCTCTACAACAGAAGCTAAGGGTTCGTGGCGTTGGCCTACGCCTTTTGGTGAAGATACTTTTGGGCTTTATGTAGATCTGAGCGTTAAAAATGTTACGCAACGCTTTCGTTGGTTAAAGCCCGGCAATTTTTGGATGGGCAGTCCAGAAGATGAAGAGGAACGTGAATGGAATGGACATAATAATGGCAAAGGCAGCGAAACCTTGCGTCAGGTTACACTCACCCAGGGCTTTTGGTTGGCGGATACCACGGTCACTCAAGCGTTCTGGCAAGCGGTGATGGGTAATAATCCAAGTCATTTTAAAGATAATCCTGAGCATCCGGTAGAACAAGTCAGTTGGCATGATACCCAGTTGTTTATTGACCGCTTGAACGGCTTGCTTCCGGGACTTTCGGCTAGGCTGCCCAGTGACGCTGAATGGGAATATGCCTGTCGAGCAGAAAAAGACACGCCTTTTTCCTTCGGTACTAATATTACCCCAGAACAGGTCAATTACGATGGTAGTTATCCTTATTCGGGTGGCGAGAAGGGGCTGTATCGAGGGAAGACGGTTCCGGTTAAATCTTTGCCCGCTAACCCCTGGGGTTTTTATGAAATGCACGGTAATGTTTGGGAGTGGTGTGCTGATGTTTGGCAACAGCAGCTGTCATCAGAGCCAGTGACTGACCCGTTGATAACAGGCGTTGATGGTGACTCCGCTCGTGTTGTGCGCGGTGGCTCCTGGTTCAACGACGGCAGGAGCGTGCGTTCCGCTTTCCGGCGCAGGCTCACGCCAGGCTTCCGCGGCCACTACCTGGGTTTTCGTCTTGCCCTAGGTCATGCTGAGCTACAGCCAGGTCAGGGCAGTGGAACAACAGCACCGGTAGCGTCTGATAAAGACCCGGGCAGACGCGTCGCGGAGCAGCGGCAGACCGGGTCTTTATCAGGCGCTGACGATGAGTCGCCACCTGATGGGGCAAAACGCCTTACAGACTAATGTCATTAAGTTAAGGGAAGAAACCATGAAACATACGTTTTTTAAGGCATCCTTCATAGCAGCCTAAAAGTAGTTGACACTTTTGATGTCAATAAAAAATTAACAACAAGCTACCGTAGCCATTAAAAAACGGCCAGTGACTTTAAAGATAAACGGCTTAGCTGTTTCTTAAATTTAAGA
>CAIMEB010000008.1 GCA_903839855.1 uncultured Methylococcaceae bacterium | reverse complement strand
TGCAACGCATGATAATCGTGACACGATGGTTCATGTGGTTGAACAGGTTGCTAGTGAAGTTTTTATACCCTTGACCGTTGGTGGAGGTATTAAAACGTTGGATGATATTCGTCGTATGCTGAATGCGGGGGCAGACAAAGTCGGCATTAATAGCGCTGCCGTTTTTAATCCGGAATTTGTTCGTGAAGCTGCACAGCGTTTTGGCTCGCAATGTATCGTAGTGGCCATTGATGCTAAAAAAGTGAGTGCTACCGGTAAAACAGATCGTTGGGAAATCTTTACTCATGGCGGGCGAAAAGCAACGGGGATTAATGCTATTGAATGGGCTAAAAAAATGGTCGATTATGGTGTTGGTGAAATTCTTTTAACCAGTATGGATAGAGATGGTACAAGAGAAGGCTTTGATTTATTGTTAACCCGAACAATAAGCGAAGCGGTTAATGTTCCCGTGATTGCCTCGGGAGGCGTGGGTAATTTAGACCATTTAGCAGCGGGTGTGCTTGAAGGCAAAGCTGATGCGGTATTGGCAGCGAGTATTTTTCATTTTGCCGAATATACGATTCAAGAAGCTAAAGAACATTTGGCAGCCCAAGGGATTGAAATGCGCCTATGAGTGATGCTTGGTTAAACGAAATAAACTGGACAGAAGAGGGTTTGTGCCCTGTCATTGCGCAACAAGCTGACACAGGAAAGATCCTCATGTTCGCCTGGATGAACCGTGAATCCTTAGCTTTAACGGTTGCCGAAGGCTATGCAGTGTATTGGTCAAGATCTCGTCAGCGCTTATGGCGTAAAGGTGAAGAATCTGGGCACCGGCAAAGAGTTATTGATCTATTTTTGGATTGTGATGAAGACGTTATTCTCCTTAAGATTGAACAAGAGGGGGGTATCGCTTGTCATACCGGGCGTGAAAGTTGTTTTTATCGGCGTCTGACCGATCAACAATGGCAGTCCGTCGAACCTGTATTAAAAGATCCTCACACCATTTATACAAAACATGAGTAACGTATTACAACAATTAGCTGAAATACTTGAGCAACGTAAGCTGGAGTCAGCAGAAACGTCCTATGTGGCTAGCCTTTATGCAAAGGGTATTAATACTATTTTAAAAAAAATAGGAGAAGAAGCCGCAGAAACTATCATTGCTGCTAAAGACGGCGATATACAACAGATTATTTATGAAACCGCTGATTTATGGTTTCATTGTATGGTGCTTCTTGCCAATCAAGGTTTAGGGCCTCAAGATGTATTAAATGAGCTACAGAGTCGTTTTGGTTTATCAGGCCTAGAAGAAAAAGCTCAGCGTAGCCAGAAAAAATAAACAGTTAAAGCCACTACAAACAATCAAAGCGGTTAAACACATTGACTGGTTTATATTTGCTGCAATTTATTTTATAGAGTACAGGAATAAACAATGGGCATCGGGATTAAAGAATTATTAGTTATATTGGTTATTGTTATTGTCGTGTTCGGCACTAAAAAACTGCGTAATATTGGGTCGGATTTAGGTGGCGCAATTAAGAGCTTTAGAGCTGCCGTTAAAGAGGGTGAGGATGACCCAAAAAATCCGGTAGATAAAGAAGAAGAAACGATTGAGGGAGAAGTGACCTCAAAAAATAACGAAAAAGTCTAATATGTTCGATATAGGATTTTCCGAGTTGGTGATGATTGGACTGGTTAGCTTGATTGTGATTGGGCCAGAACGATTGCCGAAGGTTGCCAGAGTTGCGGGTTACTGGATTGGTAAATCTCGATCAATAATGGCCTCTGTGAAGGCTGAAATCCATCAAGAGTTTCAACAGGAAGAATTGCGTCAATTGTTGAAAGAGCAAGTGGACTTACAAGAGTTACATGCAGCAATCAATGAAACAACGGAAGCCACTGATACTCTTAAAGTTTCGCTGATCGAGTCCCTGGAGGATGCTAAAATAGAAACGAGTCAGGTCAATGAATCAAAATAAACTTGAAGAGACAGCCCAGCCTTTTATTAGTCACCTGATTGAATTGCGTAATCGCCTCTTAAAAGTGGTGATCTGTGTGCTGGTGATATTTTTAGGGCTATCGGTATATGCTAATGACATTTATAGTTTCTTAGCAGGGCCTTTATTGAAACACATGCCGCAAAATAGCACAATGATTGCTATTGATGTGGCATCGCCGTTTTTGACCCCCTTTAAATTAGCACTGATTGTTGCCGTTTTTATTTCTGTTCCGGTTATTCTCTATCAGTTTTGGGCTTTTGTGGCGCCGGGTCTTTATAAGCGCGAACAGAAAATGATTTTTCCGTTACTGATTGCAAGTACCCTGTTATTTTATTTAGGGGTCGTTTTCGCTTATTTTGTAGTTTTCCCTTTAATATTTGGTTTTTTAACGGCGGCGGCTCCAACGGGAGTTGCAATAATGACAGATATAACGAAGTATCTGGATTTTATTTTAACGCTGTTTTTCGCCTTTGGGGTTTGCTTTGAAGTACCTATTTTTACTATTGTGATGGTCTGGACGGGGCTGGTTACGACCACTGATCTTGCCGATAAACGGCCTTACGTGATTGTGGCAGCCTTTGTAATAGGCGCTTTTTTAACCCCGCCTGATGCCATTTCACAAACATTATTGGCTGTGCCCATGTGGATGTTATTTGAAGTAGGCTTGTTGTTTGCCAAGCTGATTGAAGGTAAAAATAGTGATGACGATGAACAAAATCAGCTCATGACGATAGAAAAGCAATAACGTCAATCAATAACTATTAAACGATTAAGGTTGATTAACCGTTTAATAGTGTTTACTAAAAGAGAGTGGTATTGGCGTTATAAGCGGAATTACTGGTACTAGACAACGGCAAAAAAGCCTACCGCTTCGATACCTGCAATAGCGCAACGCTCATCTTGGTCTGATACATCGCCACTGATACCGACAGCACCTAATAGATTATTGTCAGCATCACGAATCAGTACGCCACCAGGAACCGGCATTATCTTGCCTCCGGCGACGTCAATAAGGGCATTCATAAAGTCTGGGCGTTGTGCCGCTACCCCTGCCAAACTGCGTGATGAGACACCCATGTTAACGGCGCCCCAAGCTTTTGCAGTGGCAATTTGCTGTCTTATCATGCTAGCGCCATCTTCTCTTTGCAGCGCTTTAATATGACCAGCAGTATCTAGCACTACCACAGTCAGAGGGGCTAAATTTAGTTCTCGTGCTATATGAACGGCAGTATTTATAATAAGATTGGCTTGTTTTAAGGTTAATACGGTCATCAGTAAACTCTCGTTTATTTAAGTAGAGGGAAAAGATAGGGTTCTATTTTTCTGGCAAGAATGGGTTGGGCTTTGGCGTTTGGATGCAGTCCATCAGCCTGCATAAGGTCTTTATTCAGAGCAACATCTTCGAGAAGAAAAGGAACTAGCTGAATATTTAATTCATGAGCTAACTCTGGGTAAACAGCGTAAAAAAGTTCAATATAACGCTTACCGTAATTGGGTGGGATTTTCATGCCTAATAGAATCACTTTAGCTCCTGATTTCTGGCTACGATTAACAATTTCAGCAAGGTTTACTTTCAATTGTATCGGCGAAAGACCTCGTAAGCCATCGTTTGCCCCTAGTTGAAGCAAAACAATGTCAGGTTTATGGGTTACCAAAATCGCGTCAATACGCGATAAACCACCCGCACTTGTTTCTCCACTGATACTGGCATTTATAATACTATATTGGCTATTGGATTCAACAAGCTTTTTCTGTAATAAAGACACCCAGCCTTGGGTAACCTCAATGCCATGACCCGCGCTAATGCTATCACCAAACACGAGTATTGTATGTGGTTTAGCCATGACAGGCCAAGGCATGAGTAAAAATATAACCGTAAATAACACTTTAGACATGATGCAAACTCAACTTAAACAGACCTCAAACGCTATTATATTAACAGAAGATTTAGGTAAAGCAGTGGTAACTTCTGAAGGAACTCTTCATATCTTGTCATCGATAGACTTGATAATCAACTCGGGTGAAAGTATTGCCATTATTGGCGAGTCAGGTTCAGGGAAATCAACCCTTATTAGCCTGTTGGCTGGACTGGATACACCGAGTAGTGGAAGCATTAAACTTAAGGGTAAATCCTTAACTGAAATGAACGAAGACGGTCGGGCGGCTTTACGTAATGAGTTGATTGGCTTTGTATTTCAGTCGTTCCAGTTATTGCAAGGGCTGACGGCTCTGGAAAATGTCATGCTACCTTTAGAGTTAAGAGGGGATAAACATGCTAAGGCAGTAGCTACCTCGCTATTAAATAGAGTTGGATTAGCACAGCGCTTGTCTCATACGCCTAAACAATTGTCTGGGGGGGAGCAGCAGCGAGTGGCATTAGCAAGAGCGTTTGCCACCAAGCCCGCTATTTTATTTGCCGATGAACCGACGGGTAATTTAGACAGTAAAACAGGTGAGACTATTATTAACTTGCTGTTTGAATTGAATCGTGAAAACCAGACTACCTTGATTCTAGTCACCCATGACCCCATCTTGGCGGCACGTTGCCAACGCACTATTAGAATTGATGCGGGGTGTATTGTATGAGCCGGTTTAATTTAGCCTTGCGCTTATTATGGCGCGACAGTCGTTCTGGTGAGTTGACGATTTTGATACTGGCTCTCATTATTGCGGTGACCAGTTCTACAGCGATTGCCTTATTTTCTGATCGTTTACAACGCACGATGGTTAATCAAGCTGCGGAATTTCTAGCTGCGGATTTGGTTATCGATTGTTCAGCACCTATTGCTGAAGATTGGCTGAATAAAGCGACCCAGTTTGGCTTATTGCAAGCGCAAACCGTGGACTTTCCAAGTGTATTAATTGAACATGATGAAATCTTACTGGCGGCCATTAAAGTAGTCAGTAACCGCTATCCTTTACGAGGTATTTTAAAAGCGACCACAACAGAGGATTACACGTCTGAGACCACTTTACATGAGGGTCCAGTTAAAGGATCAGTATGGGTAGAGAAACGGATTCTCTCTGCACTTAAATTAAAAATAGGCGATTCACTAACTATTGGTGAAAAGCCGCTTACTATTACTCATATCCTGACTTATGAGCCTGATAAGAAAGGTAACTTTTATAGCTTTTCGCCTAGAGTAATGATTAATCAGACTGATTTAGCGGCAACGAATAGTATTCAGCCGGGTAGTCATGTGCATTATTTCTTTCAATTCAGTGGTGAGCCACAAGCTATCCTGGAGTTTAAGCAGTGGCTTAAGCCCCAGCTTAATCCTTCTCAGCATCTGGTGGATATTCATGAAGACCGTCCTGAGTTAGGTACGGCTTTACTGCGTGCAGAACGCTATTTGGGGCTTTCAAGCATTCTGGTTATCCTGATTTCGGGAGTTGCTATTGCTATGGCGACACGCCGTTATACCGAACGGCATTTTAATGCCACGGCTTTATTACGTTGTTTGGGTTGTCAACAGCAAGAAATACTCTGGCTGTATAGCAGTCAATTTGTTGTGTTGGGTGCTTTAGCCAGTGCTTTAGGCTGTGTGCTGGGGTGGTTTGCTCAAGAAGTGTTATTTCAATTACTGAAAGATTTACTGCCCCAGCAGTTAGTCAGTCCAAGTTTTGGTGCGGTTTTGTTTGGTTTTACAATTGGTGTCGTCGTGTTATTGGCCTTTGCTATGCCGCCCTTATTGCGACTTAAACAGGTCTCGCCTTTGCGCGTTTTACGGCGTGATCTGGAGCCGTTGCCCGCGAGTGCATGGCTGGTTTATAGCCTGTCTATCGGTGTTATTGGCTTGTTGATTTTGCGCTACACCACGGATATAAAAATGACGGCCACTATTTTAGGGGGGGGTTAATCGTTTTATTAGTGTTGTGGTTATTAATCTATGGTTTATTGAGAGGCATTCATCACTTATTACCCTCAATGAATTTAACATGGCGTTTTGCTTTACAAGGTTTATTAAGAAACAGAAACACCACTATTAGTCAGATTTTAGCCTTTGGTTTGACCTTAGCTGCCATGGCGCTCAGTTTTACAGTACGGACCGATTTAATTGATAATTGGCAGCAGCAATTACCTGATAATTCACCGAATCATTTTGCCTTGAATATTTTCCCCGAGCAACAGGTCGGGTATCAAAGTGATTTACAACAGCACGCCATAAAGGGTAGTCAATTTTATCCGGTTGTCCGAGGGCGTTTAGTTGAAATTAATCATCTACCGGTACAGCAGTTTGTGAGTAAAGATTCTCAGGGTGAAAATGCAACCCATCGTGAATTAAGTCTGACCTGGACGAAAGAGCTTCCTGAAGAAAATAAGATAGTCCAAGGAACCTGGTGGAGCAATGAACAGGCTGCTACCCCCTTGGTTTCTATTGAAAAGAAGCTGGCAGAGAGTTTAAAAATAAAGCTGGGCGATATTTTAAGCTTTACGATTGGTGGTCAACCCGTTCATGCCACAGTAAGTAGCATTCGCGAACTGCGCTGGGATACGATGAAACCTAATTTCTATATGATTTTCTCGCCTGGTACTTTAGACGCTTATCCGAGTACTTATATCACCAGCTTTTATTTACCCGACACACAGAAAGACCTACTGAATAGTCTGGTTAAGAAATATCCCAGTACTACCATTTTAGAAGTTGATTTAATTCTAAAGCAAGTAAAGACTTTGTTAATGCAATTAACTCAGGCTATTAACTATTTACTCTATTTTGCACTGATGGCGGGTTTTACGGTGTTGTTTGCAGCGGTTTATGCGACTTTGGATAGCCGTATCTATGAAGGTGCGTTAATGCGGACATTCGGTGCGACCCGATCCTTTTTAAGGAGAACTCAGTTACTTGAGTTTGGCATGCTCGGATTTATGTCGGGTGTGTTTGCGGTGATTATATCGGAAACAACGACATTCGTTTTATACACTCATTGGATGGCAATAGACTATCATTTCAACTTAGGAATGTTTATTACAATCCCCTTGATCGGTGCTTTTTTTGTGAGCACAGCAGGTTTCCTGGGTGTCAGGCAGGTCGTTAACAAGCCCCCGCTTCGGGTTTTGAGGGAATTATCATAATATATAAATAGAGTTTTTGACATTTTGTAAGGAAATATTCGGCATCCTTCATAGCAGCCTAAAAGTAGTTGACACTTTTGATGTCAATAAAAAATTAACAACAAGCTACCGTAGCCATTAAAAAACGGCCAGTGACTTTAAAGATAAACGGCTTAGCTGTTTCTTAAATTTAAGAAAT
>CAIMEB010000007.1 GCA_903839855.1 uncultured Methylococcaceae bacterium | reverse complement strand
TACCAAAAGCACATACGACAAGCCCCGATCACTAGAGACATCTGGCGTTGTCGCCTATGCAGACGGTAAAATAACTATTACATTTTAAAAAACAATATACGAAAAAGCTTTTGTAACCGATGATTCTGAAAAAACTGCCCCTACATGGGTCAATGTAATGGGCGACAATGGTTTAGAGAACGGTGCATTTCACTTAATTTATCAGAAAAGATGAAGAATCAGCCTAAGGAGGTTGCTGAACGCTTTGCACAATGCTATGTAGGGGATGTCGTTATGTCTGCCATAACCTATGCTGACCTAGAATATGGTGTTGCTAGATCCGTTGATCCAGAAAAAGAACAACGGAACTTGTTTAATTTAATTCAAGATATTAAGGTCGTACTTTTTGATGCAGATGCCAGCGTGGCTTATGGTCCAATTCGTATGGCAACGCATGACAGCAAGCAAGATCATCTTGATAAATTGATTGCTGCACACGCCTTGTCATTGAATGTAATTTTGGTAACTAACAATTTAAAAGACTTTGCCAGGTATCCAGGTGTCGTAGCTGAAAACTGGATACATTAATCTTTTTTCGCAAGCAAATAGTGGGTAACTCCGCTGTTCTATATTCAGCGCTGGCTTGATAAGGGCTGAATCTATTTTGTTCAAATGAGATTGTCCGGTAAGATGAACAGATTGGTGGCTTTATCGACATGCAATCCACCATAATCAATTAAATTGAACGAAAACTCAGGTTAAATAAATGCCAACTGTGTTACGAATTGGACCTTACCGCTTCTTCTTTTTTGCTGGAGATCGGGATGAACCCGCTCACATCCACATTGAACGGGAAGACAAGGTTGCTAAGTTTTGGCTTGATCCTGTGCGTTTGCATAGTAGTGGCGGTTTTTCACGAAATGAGATCATCCGCATCCACAGAATTGTCGGCGAATATCAAACACCATTAAGAGAGGCTTGGAATGCATATTTCCAAAATTGAAATCGAGGTTCCGACTGCAGAAAACCTCACAGTGACAGAAGATACCTTAAGTGTTGACTTGAGCGATGGAAGAACAATATCTGTTCCGCTGGCGTGGTATCCACGCTTAACCTACGCATCCCAATCGGAGCAAAACAATTGGCGGCTGATTGGAAAGGGTTACGGAATACATTGGGAAGACATTGATGAGGACATCAGCATAGAAGGATTGTTGGCAGGTAAACCCTCTGGTGAAAGTCAGACATCTTTCAAGAAATGGCTGGATAGTCGATTTTCTTGATTGATGGTGGTTAGAAGCCAGTGAAAGTATAAAGCAGTAAATGAATATTAAGCCTATCCGTAACGATGAAGATCTTGAGTTGACGTTTAATCGTCTTGAGACGATATTTCAAGCGCAAGAAGGTACCCTAGAAGCAGAAGAAATGGAGATACTGGTGGCATTAGTGGAAGCCTATGAAAATAAACATTACCCGATTAGTCCGGCTGATCCTATTGAAGCTATTAAGTTTCGTATGGAACAACAAGGCCTTACGCCACGTGATCTTGAAACCTATATAGGCTCTAGTGGTCGAGTGTCCGAAGTATTAAATCGTAAACGTGCATTAAGTCTGCGCATGATTAAGCGTTTACATGAAGGATTGCAAATTCCTTATGAGAGCTTGTTGTCCGGTGCGTAATTTTTTCGGAACCCGTGTTAGTAATTGCTTTAGCTTAAATGTGATTAAAGATATGATCTCTATCACTTAACGCCTAGCGCGAAAGAAGTCTCTTAATTGCTCAGCACACTGGCTTTCTAACACGCCACCCGTCCAGCTGATTCGATGATTTAAGAAACTGGCATCTGTCAGACTTAAGGCATTACAAACAGCGCCTCTTTTAGGGTCATAAGCGCCGAATACCAAGCGTTTTATCCTGCCATGAGCCAAGGCACCCATACACATCACACACGGCTCTAATGTCACGTACAAGGTCGTATCGTTAATTCTATAATTTTTTAACGCTAATCCAGCCGCCCTTAATGCCACTATTTCTGCATGAGCGGTAGGATCATGATGAGTTATAACGCTGTTCCAGCCTTCAGCGATACACCGATTATCTTTAACAACAATCGCTCCAACCGGCACTTCTCCGTATTCCTCTGCACGTTGCGCCAGGCGAAAAGCATAGCGCATCCATGCTTCGTCTTCTTCTGGGCTTATTCCCATTCAATCGTAGCAGGTGGCTTACCTGATATATCATAAGCCACACGAGAAATACCAGGCACTTCGTTGATAATACGTCGAGAGATAAGATCTAAAAACTCATACGGTAAATGGGCCCAACGTGCGGTCATAAAATCAATCGTTTCTACGGCACGAATGGCAATCACGTAATCATAACGACGACCATCCCCCATCACACCCACTGATTTTACCGGTAAAAATACCGCGAAGGCTTGACTGACTTTATCGTAAAGATCATGTCGGTATAATTCTTCGATAAAAATGGCATCTGCTTGACGTAACAAATCAGCGTATTGTTTTTTAACTTCACCTAAAATTCTGACGCCCAAGCCCGGCCCAGGGAAAGGGTGCCTAAACACCATATCGGCAGGCAAGCCTAACTCTAAACCGAGTCGTCTTACTTCATCCTTAAATAACTCACGTAAAGGCTCAACCAATTTTAATAGCATATTTTCAGGCAAACCACCCACATTATGGTGTGACTTAATCAAATGCGCTTTACCACTTTTTGAACCGGCTGATTCAATCACATCGGGATAAATGGTGCCTTGTGCCAGCCATTTTGCATCCTTGATTTTTGCGGCTTCTTCATCAAAGATTTCGACGAATAAGTTACCGATAATTTTACGCTTTTGTTCTGGATCAGTAACACCCGCTAACGCTTCTAAATAACGTGACTCTGCATCGACTCTAATGACTTTTACGCCCATGTGTTCTGCAAAGGTCGCCATGACTTGATCGCCTTCGTGTAAGCGTAATAAGCCAGTATCTACAAATACACAGGTTAATTGGTCTTTAATCGCTTTATGCAATAAAGCCGCGACAACGGAAGAATCAACGCCGCCTGACAAGCCTAAGATCACATGATCTGTACCGACTTTTTCTCTGACGGCATTAATACTATCTTCAATAATATTACTGGCTGTCCATAAGGCTTCACAACCACAGATATCTAATACAAAGCGCGAAAGAATCCGTCCACCTTGTTTAGTGTGGGTGACTTCTGGATGAAATTGTAGGGCATAAAAAGCCTTGTCTTCATTGGCTATACCCGCAATAGGTGCGCCGTCAGAACTGGCTATCAGGGAGAATCCTTCTGGTAAATCAACTACGCGATCACCGTGACTCATCCAGACATCTAATAATCCATAGCCTTCTGGAGAAAGATGATCTTCAATCCCGGTTAATAATTTTGAATGGCCACGTGCTCTAATTTGCGCATAGCCAAACTCTCGGTGATTTGAGCTTTCAACTTTACCGCCCATTTGTTCTGTCATGGTTTGCATACCATAACAAATACCCAACACGGGTATACCCAAGTCAAAAACACACTGTGGAGCACGGGGTGTATCGCCACTGGTTACAGTGTCGGGACCGCCCGACAATATAATGCCATTTGGGGCAAAACCTTTAATCTCTGACTCAGAACATTCACAAGAATAAATTTCACAATAAACCCCAATTTCACGAATGCGACGGGCTATTAATTGAGTATATTGAGAACCAAAATCTAAAATAAGGATTTTATGGCTATGGATGTTATTGGATGCTTGTTTCACGATGATTTTCTGTATTTTAAATTTAATTTCAGACCACTTTATGCTGTTATACAAATCGATTTAACAATGTGCATAACAACTAAAGTGATTGAGTAAGCGAATAAAGATTGAGTGCGACTTTAATGAATTATTCAACGCGATAATTGGGCGCTTCTTTTGTAATAGTGACATCATGAACGTGACTTTCTCTCATGCCTGCACTGGTCACTCGAACAAACTGCGCGTTATCGTGCCATAACTGAATCGTTTGATTCCCTGTGTAACCCATACTGGCACGGATACCACCTAATAGTTGATGAATCACTGCAAGCAAACTACCTTTGTAGGGAACACGACCTTCAATGCCTTCAGGAACCAGCTTCTCAACTGAATCTGTTTCTTCCTGAAAATAACGATCGCTAGAACCTTGTAATTGCCCCATTGCACCCAACGATCCCATGCCACGGTAAGACTTGTAAGAACGCCCCTGAAATAACTCAACTTCTCCAGGTGCTTCTTCTGTACCCGCAAATAAACCGCCTAACATAACAGAATACGCGCCCGCCGCTAAAGCCTTTGCAACATCTCCAGAATAACGTATACCCCCATCAGCAATCAGTGGGACGCCTGTACCTTTTAAGGCCTCAGCCACATTACTTACCGCTGTAATTTGCGGAACGCCTACACCGGCAACGATTCGAGTGGTACAGATGGAGCCAGGACCGATACCCACCTTAACACCATCAGCACCGGCTTCAACCAGAGCTAACGCCCCAGCCGCAGTTGCAATATTGCCACCGATAACCTGAACAGCGGGATAGGTTTGCTTAACCCAACGCACCTTATCTAAAACGCCTTGAGAATGTCCATGTGCAGTGTCTACCACAATGACATCAACGCCTGCTTCAACCAATGCAGCAACACGTTCCTCTGTACCCTGTCCTGTTCCTACTGCTGCACCCACGCGCAAACGTTCTTGTTCATCTTTACACGCTAAAGGATAATCCTTAGCTTTTTGTATATCTTTTACGGTAATCATGCCGCGCAAATGAAACGATTCATTGACGACTAAGACTTTTTCAATCCGGTGCTTATGCAATAATGCGACGACTTCTTTACGATCAGCATTTTCTGTGACTGTAACGAGGCGATCTTTAGGCGTCATTACCTTTGAAACGGGTTCGTCATATCGGGTTTCAAAACGTAAGTCACGACTGGTAACAATACCCACCAATTCGTCCCCATTAACCACCGGAACACCTGAGATATTTTTAGAGCGCGTTAGCTTGATAACTTCACGAATACTAACATCTGGAGAAACAGTAATTGGATCTTTAATGACACCACTTTCATATTTCTTTACATGTCGAACTTCTCTAGCTTGCTGCTCAATGGTCATATTCTTATGAATAATACCAATCCCTCCCTCTTGAGCTATCGCGATCGCAAGTCGACCTTCTGTCACTGTATCCATAGCCGCAGAAACCAGGGGAATATTAAGCGTAATACCTCGTGTCAACTGCGTTTTCAATTCTACATCACGTGGTAACACAGTCGAATGTGCTGGCACCAATAAAACGTCATCAAACGTGAGCGCTTCCTGAATAATTTGCATAAACCACACCTAATTATTACTAAAATAACTGAGCATTATACGGGGATTTTGTTAACTATCGTAGTACTAAAAAAGAAACGCTCACCATCTATTCGTTTGCTACTTGAAAATTGCCATTGATAGCCAACTTAGCTGAAATTCGAGAATAACTTCTCAAATAAAATAAAGCACTAACACCTACCTCACCTTCATTTGTTGCGTTAGTTTGGAATTAACAATTATTTTACTATGCGTAAATTAGGCTTTGAGGGTGGTTTGTTTTCTGGAGGAGGATTTTCATCGGTTAATTCTTCCTGATCAAAAATCATTCCTTTGCCATTTTCTTTAGCATAAATTGCCATCACTGAGGAAATTGGAACTACAATTTCCATTGGCTTGCCACCAAATCTGGCATTAAATTGAATATTCGTATTACCCAAAGAAAGTCCTTGTATTGCTTCCGGCCTGATATTTAAAACTATTTTTCCATCTTCAATAAGTTGTTGCGGCAAAACAGCATAACGGTTTTCTGCATCAACCAGTAGATAGGGAGTTAACTCATTATCAATAATCCATTCATAAATCGAACGGATTAAATAGGGTTTTAAGGAAGTCATTGTTTAGTCTTTATTTTAATAATTCAGTCATTTCTTTTTCTGCGTCACTCAAACTACGCTTAAATGCAGGCCGTTTAAAAATACGCTGCGCATAATTAGTGATAACGTCATTCGGTGTCGATACATCAATCCCTAGACTAGGTAATCGCCACAATAAAGGGGCAATAGCGCAATCCATTAAAGAAAACTCATCGCTCATAAAGTAAGGTCTGGCTGCAAAAATAGGTGTCGTAGATAAAATACTTTCCCTTAGTATTCGTCTAAATCGAGAAGCTTTTTTATCACTTGATGATAATATATCATCTAATAATGGATACCAGTCTTGATCTACCCTTTTAATCAGCATTCTAGCATTAGCGCGAGACACAGGATCCATTTGATGCAAGGGGGGATGAGGAAATCGCTCATCTAAGTACTCCATAATAATCCGTGAATCATAAAGAACCAAATCACGCTCAATCAGTGTTGGGGAAGTGCCATTCGGGTTAAGCTCGAGTAAATCCTCAGGAGGATCGGTCGGGTCATAATATTCTATATCTGCAGTAACCGCTTTCTCTTGTAACACAAAACGGGCACAATGACTCATTGCACACGTTGGAGACGAAAAAAGCGTCATTACAGACTTACGAGTAATAATATTTGCCACGAAAGCAACCTCTTTGGGCGTAATAGGGCGATAAAGGAGTCATTGTAGCATAGACATGTCGTCTTTCGATGTTGCCTGTATTCGATTAAATGCGCGTAACAGCATGAAAACATCCTTGTTTTCTTACTGTTACCTATTAATCTACATCTTTCCAGTATTCTTTTTTGAGCAAATAGGCAATCACTGAAAATATGATCAAAAATAATAAAACATATTTACCTATACGTTCTCTTTCTAACTGAACAGGTTCTCCAACATAAACCAAAAAGTTAACAAGATCATTAACAAAAAGGTCGAACTCTCTTTCAGATAATGCGCCCGGATGGTCAAGTACTAATTTAGTGTATTCGCCATAAATGGTTTTTCTCGCTTCAGCGTGTTGTTCACCTTGCAATTGCCATAGGGGATTTGGCATTGCAGTATCTTCGAAGACCAAATTATTGACCCCAAAAGGACGGGAAGGATCTACATAGTAACTTTTTAAATAACTATATAACCAATCAGCACCACGAGATCTAGCAATTAATGACAAGTCAGGCGGTTGTACACCAAACCATTTCTCTGCATCATGTTTGTTCATAGCACTATGAATCTGGTCATAAATACTGGCACCCTCTGGTGCAATCTCTTTAAGAACCTTTTGCTGATCCACGCCAACATCCAGAGCAAAACGTAAGTAACGCATATATTTAGCCGAATGACAACCCAGACAATAGGTTACAAAATGTTGAGCTCCCCTCTGTAATGAAGCATTATCACTTAAATCAATATCAGCCTCTTGTAACTCAACCGACTCAGACGCAACAACACCAAAGGATAGCGTTAATAATAAAAGTAAAGTTATTAAATTTTTCATATCAATCAAGACTCCCTTTTAACCTGACAGCTAAACGGCTAAGAACGTGCGCAATCCCTTTAGGATTAGGCCTTCTATTAAAGAAAGTTGCCCTAAACGCAGCATCTCCAATTTCAGTGGTTGTTGTTTTTATTTCCGTAATCTCTTCAATAAATGCCGGTAATTGTTCTTCAATCGCATGTAATTGTTCTTCAAGAGTCTGTAACTTTGTCAAGCGTCTAGGCACTGGTTTGGTTTTTTCCCACCGCGTATAGATCGGCATTAATAAAAAGAAGCCAAAATAAATAGCGGTAAACAATCTAGCCATTGTTGTGGCTATAGGGGTAACGGGTTGTGTGCCTAAATACCCTAGTGCCAGAAAACTAACTACAAACAGGAATAAGGCTTTTTTGAAAATACCACCACGATAACGGATCGATTTTACTTTACAACGATCTAACCACGGCATCAAAAACAACACCACAATAGAGCCGCCCATACCAATAACACCGGCAAACTTATCAGGAATCGCTCTTAAAATCGAATAAAACGGGGTGAAATACCAAACTGGAGCAATATGCTCAGGTGTCTTCATGGGGTCAGCTGGAATAAAGTTGGCATGCTCAAGAAAATATCCACCGACCTCTGGCATGTAAAAAATAACCGTTGCAAAGAACACTAAAAACACACCCACACCCACTAAATCTTTAACTGTGTAATAAGGGTGAAAGGGAATGCCATCAACAGGATGACCCCAAGGATCTTTAGAGGCCTTTATTTCAATACCATCCGGATTATTTGAACCCACTTCATGTAAAGCCACTAAGTGCATAAACACCAACATAACCAACACTAAAGGCACTGCAATAACATGAAACGCAAAGAATCGGTTTAGAGTAGCGTCAGCAATAACATAGTCACCTCTGATCCACAGGGATAAATCATCACCGATAACAGGGATTGCACTAAATAAAGAGATAATAACCTGCGCACCCCAGAATGACATTTGTCCCCAAGGTAATAAGTATCCCATAAAGGCTTCTGCCATCAGAGCTACAAACAGTAACATTCCAAAAATCCAGATTAACTCACGGGGGTGCTTAAATGATCCGTAGATTAAAGCTCTAAACATATGTAAATAGATCACGATGAAAAAAGCAGAGGCTCCGGTTGAATGCATATAACGCACTAACCATCCCCACGGCACGTCACGCATAATATACTCAACAGAATCAAAAGCCAGCTTTGCATCTGGTTTGTAATTCATGGTTAACAAAATGCCGGTAATAATCTGATTCACTAATACCAATAAAGCAAGTGACCCAAAGAAATACCAGATATTAAAATTCTTCGGCGCATAGTAATGCGCCATGTGATCATTCCAGAACTTGGTGATGGGGAATCGATCTAAGACCCAATTGCCACATTCACTTAAACGAGTTGGTTTCATGCGTTTTTCTCCTCGGCAGCTTCACCAATGATGATGCGTGTTTCACTTGCATAGCGATAAGGTGGAATTTCCAGATTAGTCGGTGCAGGAACACCCCGATAGACACGACCCGCCAAATCAAACCAAGAACCATGGCAAGGACAGAAGAAACCTCCCTTCCATTTTTCACCCAAATCAACAGGCGCAACCTCAGGACGGAAGATTGGAGAACAACCCAAATGCGTACACAAGCCTACCGCCACAAAAATATCTGGCTTCTGTGATCTTACCTGGTTTTTACTTGACCCAGGCTGTTCCGAGTCATTAGACAGAGGATCTCTAAGTTCGGCATCCAATGTTTTTAATGTTTCTAGAACCTCAGGCGTTCTATTAAGAACCCACACCGGCTTACCACGCCAGGCAACCCTAATCAATTGCCCGGTTTCCATTTTACTAATATCCACTTCAACCGGTGCTCCTGCTGCCATTGCTTTAACACTGGGTTGCATTTGGGCAAGAAAAGGAACGGCTAAATAGCCAGAACCAACAGCGCCAACCACGGTCAGCGCCGAGGTTAAAAACTGGCGCTTAGACTTGTCTACGCCTTTATTATTCATTATGTGAGTCTCCTGATTTTATACGGCTTTAAAAGCTCATTTTTATTTTGCGTCAATATAACACTAGAAGCAGGTGAATTTGAAGTGCTTAGTTTGAATTGTTTAATATACTGCACAATTTTAACTATTCACTGCGTCTGTTTATATTTGCTGCAACTCTTTAAGACTGTTATGTAATGTCTTAAGAAAAGCCTTATTTTCTTCTGGCGTTCCTATAGTCACTCGCAGACAATCTGTTAACACCCCTCCTTGGCTCGTCATGTTTTTGATTAGAACTCCTTGGTTTTTTATCGATAGAAAAATGTCGGTCGCTTTACCGGGCGGGGTTTTAAAAAGAATAAAATTAGCCGCACTAGGATAGGCAATAATCTCCTCATAGCTATTCAGCGCCTTTAAAACGATTGCTCTTTCGGCACAAATGGCCTGAGTTTGCTCATCAAAAAAAAATTTATTGGATAAAGCAAATTCGGCACTTAGTTGAGTAAGACTGTTGATATTATAAGGCAATCGAATCTTGTTCAATTGTTTAATAACGTCAGCTCGTCCCATAAGATAGCCTAATCTTAAGCCTGCAAGTCCTAACTTGGACACAGTTTGCATCACTAATAAGTTATCATAGTGATTTAATTGATCGATAAAACTGGCTCCCGCAAAGGGTGCATACGCCTCATCGATAACAACCAAACCTTGAGCCGCCTTTATAATCTCAACGATCGCAGCCTCGTTAAATAAATTAGCGGTTGGATTATTAGGATAGGCTAAAAATATAACTCGGGGTTGATACTGTTTAATTGCCCGTAACATGGCGGGCAAATCTAACTCAAAATCCTCTGTTAATAAAGGTACAGCAATATATTTTAAGCCTAAGGAATCACTGATTTGCTTATACATCACAAACCCTGGAGCAGGCGCTAATACTGCTGAGTCTTCGGGTAACGCCATTAGGAGTAACTGAATAATCTCATCAGAACCATTGCCGAGTAATATTTCAAAGTAATCTGGCAATTGGATTAATTGCTTAAGCGTTTCGACTAAGGCTTTAGCCTCTGCATCCGGGTATCGATTTAGCTGACATTCTTTTAATAGTTCTAACCACTGCGCCTTAATTGCCTCCGGCCAACGATAGGGATTCTCCATTGCATCAAGTTTAATGAGTCCTGTTGCATCGGCGACTTTATATGCACTCATGGCCAGAACTTCTTTACGAAAAACGTGGGTGATTAAATTGCTTTGAGTCATAATTCACTCTTTAATGTTAAAGCTGACAACGCTATCAACCCGGATTAAGGACATTGAGTCTTATTTAATTCTATATTCCGCAGAACGTGCATGAGCAGTCAAGCTTTCGCCACGCGCTAAAATGGAGGCTGTTTTACCCAAAGTATCAGCCCCTACATCAGAGCAATAAATAATGCTTGAACGCTTTTGAAAGTCATAAACGCCTAAAGGCGAAGAAAACCGTGCCGTACTAGACGTTGGTAATACATGATTAGGCCCAGCGCAGTAATCACCTAAAGCTTCTGCTGTATAGCGCCCCATAAAGATAGCCCCGGCATGGCGTATTTGCGCACCTAAAGCTTCTGGTTCTGCAACGGATAATTCTAAATGCTCGGGAGCAATAATATTAGCAATGTCAGCGGCCTGACTTAAAGAGTCTACTTTAATTAAGGCACCTCGCGTTGACAACGACGCTTTAATAATCTCAGCACGCTCCATTGTCGGTAATAAAGCCTTAATACTTTGCTCAACGGCCTGTAAAAACTGATTATCATCACTGATTAAAATCGCCTGAGCATTTTCATCATGTTCTGCTTGGGAAAACAAGTCCATAGCAATCCAGTCAGGATTCGTTTTACCATCACAAATAACCAGTATTTCTGAAGGCCCCGCAATCATATCAATGCCCACTTGACCAAAAACAAGCTTCTTTGCTGTGGCTACGTAAATATTACCTGGGCCTACTATTTTAGCCACTGCGGGAATAGACTCCGTTCCATAAGCCAGCGCAGCAACCGCTTGTGCGCCGCCAATCGAAAACACCCTATCAACACCCGCTAAATATGCAGCAGCCAATACCAGTTCATTAGCATCACCTTGCGGCATCGGTACAACCATAATCAATTCTGCAACACCGGCTACTTTTGCTGGAATAGCATTCATTAACACAGATGATGGATAGGCCGCTTTACCACCCGGCACATACAAACCAACACGATCTAAAGGGGTTACTTTCTGCCCCAGTACCGTGCCATCCGCTTCAGTATATTGCCAGGATTGAATTTTTTGATGCTCTGCATAAGCGCGAACTCGCTCAGCCGCAGTTTGAAGCGCTGTTGCTTGTGCTCTTGGCAAACTATCCCAAGCCGATTTAAGCGTCTCTTTAGACACTTCTAACTCAGATGACTGAATTATCTGACGATGATCAAAACGATTCGTATAGTCTATTACTGCACTGTCGCCGTTTTTACGCACGTTCGCAATAATAGCTAACACGCGCTTTTGAATATCTAAATCATCAGTCTCATCCCATGCCAATAAACGCTGTAATTGCTCATTAAAATCAGATGACGATGCATACAATTTAAGCATTGTTAAATCAGACATATTTTTACCTATTCGCTAATGTTTTTTCAAACTGCGTGAGTAATGCTGAAATTGCCTCGTGCTTCATTTTCATCGCCGCTTTATTGACCACTAAGCGAGAACTAATATTCATAATCAACTCACGAGGTTCAAGATCATTGGCTCTAAGCGTATTTCCCGTATCAACTAAATCAACAATGCAATCAGCAAGCCCGACTAAAGGCGCTAATTCCATTGAGCCATATAACTTGATAATTTCTGCTTGAATACCTTGATTGGCAAAATAACGCTGCGCAATTTTAACGTACTTGGTCGCCACTCGAATGCGTCCACTCAGTGGTGGCGCATCTTTATGAGCAGCCGTCATTAAACGACAGCAAGCAATATTTAAATCCAAAGGTTCATACAGACTTTCAGCGCCATGCTCTATCAAGACATCTTTGCCAGCAATTCCTAAATCCGCCGCACCGTATTCGACAAAAGTTGGCACATCAGTCGCGCGAATAATGACCAATTGCACATCGGATCGAGTGGTTGCCAATATTAATTTACGACAGGTCTTTGGATCATCCGTTGGCACAATGCCAGCCTCGGCCAATAAAGGCAAGGCGTCTTCGAAAATCCTACCTTTTGATACCGCAATCGTTAGCATCTTAAAACCTTACCTTGGCACACGACGAATGGTCGCGCCTAATTGGGAAAGTTTTTCTTCAATATGATCATAACCGCGATCAATATGATAGATCCGATCGACTAAAGTACTTCCCTCAGCCACTAATGCTGCTACAACTAAACTGGCAGACGCCCTTAAGTCGGTCGCCATTACAGGCGCTCCAATCAGTTTTTTCACGCCCGTGCAAATAGCAGTATTAGATTCTAATTTGATATTAGCCCCCATCCGCTGCAACTCTTGTACGTGCATAAAACGGTTCTCAAAAATGGTCTCAGTAATAACACCAACACCGTCAGCAATAGCATTCATCGCAATAAATTGCGCTTGCATATCCGTCGGAAAAGCAGGGTAAGGAGCCGTTCTTAAAGACACTGCTTTTGGCTTTTTACCGTGCATATCCAATTCAATCCAATTTTCACCCGTGGTAATTTCAGCACCCGCCTCAACCAGTTTTTCTAACACAGCATCCAGAATATCGGGACGGGTATTTTTAAGCTTTACTTTACCTCCCGTAATAGCGGCGGCAATCAGGTACGTTCCGGTCTCAATCCGATCAGGTAATATATCGTAATGTAGCCCTTCAACACCTAATTTTTCTACACCCTCAATAACCAATACGTCTGTACCAATCCCGGTAATCTTTGCACCCATGGCATTAAGAAAATACGCTAAATCAGTTACCTCTGGCTCTTTCGCTGCATTTTCAATGATCGTAACCCCTTCAGCAAGAGCCGCCGCCATCAATAAATTCTCGGTACCTGTTACTGTAATTTGTTCAAGCACTAAACGGCACCCTTTAAGGCGTTTTGCTTTGGCATGAATAAAACCGCCTTCAAGTGTGATATCCGCACCCATCTTGATCAAACCATTGATATGAATATCAACAGGTCGCGAACCAATCGCGCAACCACCGGGTAAAGACACATGTGCTTCGCCAAAGCGGGCTAATAAAGGTCCTAATACTAATATGGATGCACGCATGGTTCTAACTAATTCATACGGTGCTTCATAGCTATTGATAGTACTACTATCCACTTCGATGTTCATTTTTTCATCGACAACCAGATGCACGCCCATACGCCCCAACAATTCCATGGTCGTCGTGATGTCATGCAAATGCGGAATGTTACCTACACTCACCGGTGCTTCTGAAAGCAATGTCGCCGCCAGAATAGGGAGCGCTGCATTTTTTGCCCCTGAAATTCGCAGTTCGCCAGAAAGACGTGTGCCGCCGATAATAATTAATTTATCCATATTAGGTAATTTTTAAATAGTTTCTGTATAAGATGAAGGCTCTACATCGTGCCGCTGTCCAGCTTGCTGCGAAAAGTGGCTGGTTTTATCAAAGCCACTTAACTTGGCAAGATTAAATAACTGCTCTGGAATATTTTTAAACACGAGCTGCGTTTGATGATGCCGGGCGTACTTTATCCATTCGATCATCAAAGCTAAACCTGCGCTGTCGGTAGAAATAACCTGACCGAGATCAATGGTCGTGTGTTTAGTCGAGTTTAGAAAGGCAAATGACTTTAGAATCTTTGTATCTATTGTTGCAAAAGTCAAATCACCGTCAACGATATAGTTTCCTTGGCCTTGTTCAAGAATACTCAGTTTGGTCACTTCTTTTCTTCCGCAGATTTAAACAAAAATTGTCCGATTGCTTTTTCAAGAATAATAGCCGATTGAGTAATTTCAATTTTACCATTTGGTTTCAAATACTCTTCAGAGCCACCGGGTTCTAGGTTAACATATTGTTCACCCAACAAACCGGCTGTAAAAATACTCGCCGTGGTATCGTCGGGTAGTGTATTGTACTTTGCATCAATATTCATTTGCACAACTGACTCATACGTTTTAGTATCAAAACTAATCGAAGTCACCTTACCAATTTTGACACCTGCTGCAGACACCGGCGATTTAACTTTTAAGCCACCTGAGTTCTCAAACCTGGCGGTAATAACATAACTATCCTGATCAGAAAAAGAACTTAGGTTGCTTACATGTAAAGCAAGAAAAAAAAGCCCTGCTATACCTGAAGCCACAAAAAGGCCAACCAAGGTATCTTGGGTAGTGGTGTGCTGCATGTTAATTGTCTCCAAACATAAGTGCCGTCAAGATAAAATCCAGACCTAAAATACTAAACGCTGAGTTAACCACGGTTCGTGTTGTTGCCCTGCTAACACCTTCAGAGGTTGGGATAGCATCATAACCTTCAAATAAAGCGATCCACGACGCAATAAAACCAAAAACAACACTTTTGATAACGCCGTTGATAATATCATCATAAAAATCGATACCGGCTTGCATCTGCGCCCAAAACGCTCCTTCATCCACACCTAATAAGCCAGAACCAATCATTTCACCACCAATAATACCCACGGCACTAAACAGTCCAGCTAATAAAGGCATTGAAATTAAGCCTGCCAAAAATCGAGGTGTAATAATTCGTTTCACAGGATCAACTGCCATCATCTCCATACCGGATAATTGCTCGGTCGCTTTCATAAGACCAATTTCAGCGGTCAAAGCGGATCCAGCCCGACCTGCAAATAAAAGTGCAGAAACCACTGGCCCCAACTCTCTCACTAAAGAAGCAGCGACCATCACCCCTAAGGTTTCTTCTGCGCCAAAATCCGAAAGAGTATAGTAGCCCTGCAAACCTAAGACCATCCCCACAAACAAACCGGAAATGGTAATAATTAAAAAAGAAAGCACCCCAACCGAATATAATTGATTTAATAGTAATCGAGGCCGAACCAATACACTCGTAATTCCAAAGATAATTTGTATCAAAAAGTAACTGGCTCTTCCAAGCTTAGTAAAACTAACGCGTGTGCTTTTGCCCAAATTTTGTATTAGTTGAATCATTTTATAATTTATCTACACTGTTAGCGCTGATTTATAAAGAAACCATAGTAGCAAGAAAAAACATTTAGTTATCGCTACGATTAATAACGTTTACCCGATGACAGTAAATCGTCCACATATTCTTTTGCCGGATAATGAAAATGTACAGGACCATCTGCTGCACCCGTCATAAACTGTTGCACCCATTCCGAGTCTGATTGCTGGATCTCTGCTGGCGTGCCTTGACCCACTATTTTTCCTTCTGAAATCACATAAATGTAATCGGCAATCACAGACGTCTCATGAACATCATGGGAGACGATAATACTGGTTAAGCCTAAAATAGTATTCAGTGATTTAATCAAATGCACCAAAGCACCCATGGATATCGGATCTTGTCCAGTAAAGGGTTCATCGTATAAGATCATCATCGGATCGAGCGCAATGGCTCTTGCCAGAGCAACGCGTCTTGACATCCCGCCCGATAATTCATTCGGCATTAAGTCTCTTGCGCCACGTAACCCGACGGCTTGCAGCTTCATTAACACCAAGGTGCGTATCATCGATTCAGGCAAATGGGTGTGTTCCCGTAACGGGAAAGCAACGTTATCAAAAACCGTCATATCGGTTAGTAAAGCGCCACTCTGAAAAAGCATACCCAAACGTTTACGTAAATCATACAAATCAGAACGACGCAGCTGATGTACATTTTGCCCATCAACAAAAATAGAACCGCGTTCAGGAAATAACTGTCCGCCTATTAACTTTAATAAGGTGGTTTTTCCCGTGCCACTGGGACCCATTATGGCAGTTATTTTGCCACGCTGAAAATCCAGGGAAATATCATCAAATATTTTCTTGCTACCACGAGAAAATGTCAGATTACGAACCGAGACTAAATTATTTTGAGAAGAAACGCTGTTAACCATGCGTAATTTTAATTGTTTATCAATTCTAAAGGGACTATTTTGTACGACTACTCGCAGATAAGTCAATCTATTGTCGTTGATATTGCAAAATGCCATGCTTTTTAGCGAATCAAAGCATTAAGGATAGGCGGTCTAGTCCGTGAAGTGAACAGATGCAGCCGTATCTTACTGAAAGGCTTGATACCCATACACACTTATTGGCTACGTATTAGGGGTGTTGGTGGCAATGGTCTGGGCACCTGGAGTCGTCTATTGAGTATTATGTGGTTTAGGGGCGATTTATAAGGCGCCGTAGAAATAGGCAGGGGGAGAATCTCTGTTTTTTTGATTATTAGCAGGGGCGAATTCAAAGCCTTAAGTGCAATGCTTAAGGCTTTTCAACTCCAACTGGGTCGGTTTTACACCACAAAATGGTAAAAGTCGATGCGTTAAAATGACATTTAACTACATGATTCACTTTGGGTAAGACGCAACAATAAAACTCCATTTATGTTGGAGTAAAACAGCTTTAGCTGTTTTTACAGGCAATAGCTGAAGCGATTGCACGCCTGTTTTTTTTAGCAACTTGTGTTTTATTTAACTATTTTATTTATTGCGAGTTACCTTGATCGCCACGCACCGATAGGGTGTGAATAGTTACACAATAACTGCTATAAACAACGACAAAATAATCCTAAACCAGAAAAATGCAGTCGCTTTAGAGTTCTGAGTCTTAGAACGCAAAGATAAAATAATAGCGCGATCAATTAACATAATAGCTATTCCCCAACTCAGGCTTAACAACACCTGTTCTACAGCTTTCGTTAAGCCAGTTACACCTATTTCCCAAAAATAAGTACATACCATAAGCTGCTGAAAGGCCAGCCAGTAAAACCAATGAACCCAATACGAAAAATTTGTTGTTTTCTTCTGCGAAATCCAGTGTTGATAAAATACTATTATCTGCCCCACCTAAAGATCGGATAGCTTTACTGATAAGCCATGCTGAACCTGACTGGTTTTGCATGTATGAAATTAACGTTCTATTTTTCATAGCGTTACTCCCTTCTATTTGAATAGCTCGGGGCAAAGTAAACTTATCAGTAAAGTAAAGGATATACCCAGCACTAACGCTTTTATTTAAAAAAACCGATCGCATTTGCGATAGGGACGAGATCAATGACTGGTTTTATCCCCTGAAATGCCGATTTTTCAGTGTGAATGGAGGTAATAGGTGGCGTCAGCTAAGATAAACGTCAATTTTCAGCTAAGAACTCTAATATTATATGTGCTAGTGGATTATTGAAATCCACTAGCACTGTAAGCAAGCTTCCACTCGCGTTAAGGAGTATTTGATTAAAACAGGATTGTTCAATTATCTACTTTACAGGTATGAGTTCATTTCTCAATGCTTGAGGGACATCATTTAAGCTGATAATTTTATTTTGAATGGAAGGTTGCATCATACTATGATTTTGTGGCGTTAAATTAACACTAATAGATTCTGGAAGTCTAAACATTGCACCTGTTGCCGGATCGATAATTAATAATCCAAGTATTCCACCAAACGCTAGATTTCCAAAATACCAGCCATTTAAACTGGTATCTAAAATAGCTGTTTTTTCTTGAAAACCTTCTTTTGTAAAATGCAGTGTATATTTTTCGCCATTAAAAAACCCCGCCCCACTCTCTAGATTTATGGTTGCTGGCGTTGTACCTGAATGTATTTTGTCACCTTTTTTATTCGTAATTGTAAAAGCAGTTGTTTCGGGCGTACTTTTAATTGCGACAGGCCAACTAGATTGGCTAATTATGCTCGCACAGCCTTGCAATAAGACGACAGTGGTTCCAAGGATTACTAGCGTTATTTTATTTTTACTATTCATGGCGTTACCTATTTTAGTTATTGTTGAAAAACTTGCAGGTTATTATCTAAGAATAAAAATATTTGTAAACGTAGTGATGATGAAATGCTGGCTTGCAGTGGGTAAATGACCCATTTTAGACAGTGAAAAGGTAAATTTATGCCAATAACTTGCCTTTATCTATAGATGAAATACGATAATGTAGGTAATAAGGCATGACCTTATATTTTTCTTAGGAAATTAGCAACTTAATTAAAAGATTTTATCGAAAATGGTATGCTGGTAAGCCGCTTATGGTTTGTATCTGCACTACAAGCGGCTTAGTTTTTTAGGAGTATCAGTTTATAAAGAGTAAATAATGTATCACTCGCTGAGTATAAAACCCTTCGGTGAAGTTGTTGAGCCACCTGATATTGCATCAATCTCTTGGTCTGTTAATTCATGCACACCTTGCACATCATCTATCTCGATATTATTATATTCATTCACATTTTCCATATAATTACCTTTTAGTTTTAATTAGCAAAATACTCAAATCCGCGTCCAGATTCATAATACTATCCAACAACAGCCTTGGATAGAGCGGGACAGAATAAACTTATTTCACTCTCCACTTTTTTCAAAGAGGGAGTGAATACTCATGTTTGTTCTGTTGTGCAAATGATAACATATAGCTGTCAGCAATGAGAAAATTTACAGGGGATGAATAATTGCTGCGCAAGGTGTTAGATAATGGCTACTCTACTCATTTACTTTTTCTATAGGTCTAATTGCCCTAAGCTTGTGGCCAGCTTGACTCTAACTGTCTGCCAACGGGTAATTGTGAGTAACTTTTGCTGATAGGCACTGGCTAAATCGCTTTGTGCCTTGAGTAATTCCAAGATGTTCCCCACTCCAGCTTTATAACGCCCCTGCGCTACCTCGAACGATTGCTCTGCGCTTATTATCAAGGTCTTGCTGGCGTTTAGGTTTTCCGCCTCAGTGCGAACAGCTTGATAGTTCTTCCAAACATCTAAAGCAACTTGTTGTTCTGTATTCGCTAATTCAGCTTGTTTGCTTTCAATTTGGGCTTCTGCCTCAGATTCTTTGTAGTGTCTCCCAAAGCCTTCAAATAAAGGTATATCCACTTGCAATCCAATTCTCTGACTATTCACTGCTTGATTCGAAGTACCTTGGTTGTTGATGGGGGTCGCGTCAGTGTGGAAATAATCTTCCGATGCTGTCAATGAAAGCGTTGGTCTGCCTGCTGCGCTAATACCCTCTTTTTTAGCCTGGGTCGCTTTTACTTGAGCTCGTGCTACAAGTATTTTCGGATGATTGCGCACGGCTTGCTCGATCAAGCCCTCTACTGCTTGCTGAAATAAAGGTTCGGCGGCTGTGTCTTCGGTAATGACCGTGATGTTCAGTGCAATATCTGGGCGCTGTCCCATTAAAATACTTAAACTGCCCATCGTACTTTGTGCGTCCCCCTCCGCTTGCACTCGTTTTGAGACGGCCTGCGCGTAGGCGGTTTGTGCTTGTAATTTGTCTGCCACCGTACCAATACCGGCGGCATATTTAGCTTCTGCGGCATTAAAGCTTTTTTCTGCGACCTGCTCAGACTCTCGGTTGGCAGATAGCAATGCCTGCGCGGCCTGCGCCTCATAAAAGGCCTGTGCGGTATTGAGGAAAGCAATTTGCAAAACATCATCCTGGCTAGCATTAGCGGCATTTAGTAATTGTCGGGCGGATTCCAGATTGGCTGCACGCAGTCCAAAATCGTAGAGCACCCAGTTAAGATTCAGAGTCCCCTCTAATTCAACAGGACTCACATCAGTACTGTATCCGGAGTGACCAGGGAACTTACTACTCTTGGCGGCCTTGTTAGCCGTGCCCCGTGCATTAATAGTGGGCAAGTAGGCAGACCAGCCGGTTCCCACTGCTGCCGCCTGCGCCTTGACGTTGGCCCAGGCCAATCGGGTTTGTGGGTTATGGCATAGCACTCGCTCTACTGCATCGAGCAAAGTCAACGGGGAGGGCGGCGAGTCGGCAAATTGACAGGGTGTCGCCAGCGCGTTTTTGGCGGGCGTTGCCGATACCTCACTCAGCGTATCGAAAGGGTCAGCGAGCAAATCGTAGGCTTGGCTCGACGGTGAGCTAATATAAAGCCCCAGCAGCAATAAGCAGCGAACCGTTTTAAACATCACTTACCGCCTTCTCTAAAATAGACGACACAGCCGCAATGTTCGGAGTATACGGATTGCCGGACATTGCAACGTCTTGCACCACTTTGCCGCCCGCCAGCATAATGGCACGGTCGGCGGTGCCAATGGTTTCAGGTCGATGGGCGACGATCACCCTCGTCATCTGTAAGGTCTTTATCGCCGCATTAACCAGATACTCACGCTCGATGTCCAAATGACTGGTCGCCTCGTCCAAGAACAAAATCTTGGGACGCTTGTAGAGTGCCCGCGCCAGTAAGACACGCTGCTTTTGCCCGCCGGACAGCACTGTGCCCATATCACCAACCAATGTGTTGTAAGCCATTGGCATGGTCGCAATATCTTGATGAATGGCGGCTAATTGCGCACATTGTTCTATCCATTGTTGATCGGCTTGCGGATCAAAGAAACTGATGTTATCGGCGATGGAACCGGCAAACAACACATCGTCCTGCAACACCGTACCCACCATTTGCCGTAAGGCATCCAGCCCTACTTGATTGACGTTGATGCCGCCGATTAACACCTCGCCCTCACTCGGTGGCAAAATACCCAACAAGACATTAATCAGTGTGGTCTTACCGCCCCCCGAGGGGCCGATGATGGCCACCGATTCCCCGGCTTCGATCTTTATATCTACGCCATCCAACACATAAGGCTCTTGTTCCGCATAGCGATAGCGCAAGCCTCGGACTTCCAGCGTTGGCGCTAAGGGGGTATCGATTTCACTGACCAGTCGGGCGTGGGTCACTTCCGGCTCGTGCAGGACAATGTCGGCCAAACGTTCACCTTGCAATTGCAGCATTTTTACTTCAACAAACTTGTCGATCAGCGAGGCGACCCGACCGTCAAACTGGCCTTTATAGGCATTGAACGCCATCAATACGCCGACGGTAAAATTGCCGTCCATAACCAGCTTAGCGCCGAACCAAATGATGATAATGTTTTCCAAGCCAAACAGCACGCCGTTCAGGGTATGGAACAACAGGGTGAGTTTTTGGGTGCGCAAGTCAGCGTTAATCTGATCCACCAGCAAAGCCAACCAACTGGAACGGCGGTCGTCCTGGCGCTGAAACAGCTTGATGGTCTTAACTCCGCGTACCGTCTCCAGAAAATGGCTTTGTTGCTTGGCAGCGTGGATAATTTGCTCTTCGGTGGCGTGGCGTAACGGCATAAACCAAATCCAGCGCCCGATGCCGTATAAGACCATTGCACCCACTGCGATACAAGCCAGTTTGGGGCTATAGACAAACATCAACACCAGTGTTACCACTGTCATCAAGCCATCAAGAATGGCTTCCAGAAAAGACGTTGTTAGTGTGTGTTGGATAACGTCGATGGCCCCGAAGCGCGACACCACATCCCCCAAATGCCGCTTCTCAAAATAATTGACCGGCAAGCTCAGTAAATGGGTGAACACATTCGCCCGCCATTGCACATTCAACGTGGTGCCCATGTACATCATCACCCAGCCACGTAACGCGCCGACTGCCTGTTGCATAAGCATTAACAAGCCAAAGCCCAGCGCCAGTGTCGTTAACAAATCGACATCTGCCGACACCAATACATTGTCGATGACCCACTGCATATAAAACGGACTGACCAAGGCAAACACCTCTAAAGCCAAGGCCAGCAGCAGGATTTGCCCAAACGACCGGTACAAGCCAGTGACCCGTCCGATCAAACCGCGCAGTTTTACGGTCTGCTTTTGCTCAACCGGCTTAAAGCCAGGGTTCGGCCATAGCTCCAACGCCACGCCGGTAAAAGATTTTGATACCTCGTCCAAGGACAATTTGCGGATACCGAACGCTGGATCATAGATGGTTGCTGAACGGGTGCCAACGGCTTGCAACACGACGAAATGGCTAAAATTCCAATGCAATATGCAAGGCAGTTTCAATTGTCCCAGGTGTTGAAGATCCAGCTTTAAAGGCCGCGTGGATAACTCCAGTTGCTGGGCAATGCGGATCAATGTCCCCAGTGTTGACCCTTTTAGCGACACCGGAAACCGGCGTCTTAATGTCGCCAAATCCGTGCGGTAGCCATGAAACCCGGCCACCATGCACAGACAGGCCAAACCGCATTCGGCGGCCTCGGTTTGCAAAACCAACGTAAGCTTGTGGCCAAAGCCGAAAGAAAGTCGATTTAACATGATTATAGTTTTCCTGATAAGCTGTAGAGAGGTTCAAGTACCCACTCGTAGAGGTGGCGTTTTTCCTGCAACACATCGGCATCCAACAACATACCGGCTTGCAGGGACTGAGGTTTGCCATAAGCATTAACCGTTTGCGCGGCCAGCTTGACGGTGACGCGGTATAAGGATTCGCTGGCATTGCCGCCTTGTGGATTAGGCAGGCCGTTTAGCTCATTGGTAGGCAGCGTCGTTTTGGCGACCGTCTCGACAGTACCTTGTTGATGACCGAATTTTTGATAAGGATAGGCTTGATAACGGATCAATACCTTATCGCCCGGCCTTACAAAGCCAATGGCACGGCTGGGGGCGTACAAATCGGCACGCAAACTTGCGCCTAATGGCACGATGCTAACCAAAGGCCGACTGCCATCTACCGACTGACCCACTTCAGCGATCACCGCCGTGGCGGTACCGGCCTGCGGGGCGGTAATCACCAAGCGCCGCTTGGCTTCGCTCTCGGTCAGTTCTTGACCGGTGCTGCTTAACAAACGCTCAATCTGGGCAATTTGATTCTGGCCTTTTAACGACAGCCCCGCCAATTCGGTTTGCTGCACCGACAGTTCCCGGCCTATGCTGATACGGTCGCGTTCCAGGCTTTGTAAACGGGCTTTTTGATCCAGTAACTCTTCCTGTTTCTGTTGCCGTTGTTCTTTAGAAATATAATCTTTGTCCAACAAGCCCTGATAGCGGCTTACGGTTTCTTCGGACAGTTGCACTCGGCTTTGTTGTCCTTCAATTTGGCGGGTAAGTTGGTTTAGTTCATTCTTTAGGGCATCAATTTTCTTGACTAAGCCCGCCCGTTCTTCCTGTTGCAGGCTACGAGTCTTTTGCATTTCATCGCGTAAGCTGGCTTGACGTAATTCGACTTGAGTACTGATGGAGGCCTGGGTATCACCCAAACGGCTGCTTTGGCGTTCGCTGGATAATATATAAAGTGTGTCACCGGCCTTGACCGCTTGGCCTTCGGTGACTTGTTTTTCAAGGACGATGCCGGGTTGTGGCACATAAATTTTAAGCAGACCGGTATCAGGTGTTAACTGACCTATGACGGTGCTGCGTTTGGTGTAAGTGCCTCCTATCAAAAACGCACAGACTATACCTGCCATAGCCAAGGCGAATAAGGTTAAAAAGGTGAAGGAGACCGGACGAATCAAGACAATTTCGCCCAGCCATTTGGGTTGTTGGGAGGTGACGGCTTGTTGTCGGAATAATGCCATTTTATTGACCTCTTAAGGTGTGTTTACACTAATAACTACGTCACCACATATACTTTGTAAATTGCTGGAAGCAAAAACCATCATATTTTCTTCCAGCAACAGTAGATTAATCTATTACTCGATGTTCAATTTTTTATAACTTGTTGATTTTAAATTAAACAGGAGTAATTTAAGTTTATTATAAATCAATGTGTTATGTTTTATTTTATTTGAAACAACATAAAATAACCTCAAAAACATGAATTTCATGATTCTTAACTTACTGTTTTT
>CAIMEB010000006.1 GCA_903839855.1 uncultured Methylococcaceae bacterium | reverse complement strand
TCGTTCTAACCCTTATAACTCACCATTCGCTATCTGAGACCTAGGAAGAATCGGTTTAATTTTAATCGAAGGCTTTAATCTACGCAAGCTGGCATTATCTACAGTTGACACGGCTTTCTCATAAAAAACTATAGGGAATTGTTGTGAAATAGTAGACTCCTAAACTCAGACACCCAGATCTCTGCATCAAGCCAATTTAAGAAGCCTATACAAAACTATTTGCTATTGCTTCAAAACTGGCTATTAAGCCTGACACATTGTCTAAAGCCCTACGTGCTGGTCGGTTGTATCCGTGCGCTAAAAAATGAATCTGATAATCTCATCAGTTGCAAAAGTGAACGTAGCCGCGCAGACCGAGCCGCTCTGATGGGCGTGTGCGCGTCTATAACGGTTCCCAAACACAACTTCCCAAACATCATGTGGCTAGACAAAACTGTGTCTGCGAGCGACCACTGACTATTGGGTTGACACGATGGATGGTCAGCAGTTTATGGTGATCAATAAAGTTGCAGATCCGGGCTTAATAAAAAACACTGAAGCCGAAATTTTACCTGAACTGGAAGCACGGGTTCCGAATCAATCTGAACGCATAGCCACATCCGGCTTACCTTATCCGCATAAGTTTGCATTGGTTTTGATCGTAAAGGCTTATAGCCCTGAATTGATGAAACGCCTGAAAGTAAAGAAGGTATTGGCTAATGGATAATGAGTTATTTATCACAAAGGAAGGGCGACTGATAAGTCGCCCCAAGGTTTTTTAATTACGCCTACCGTTTTTACCGGTAGCAGGTTCTTCGAATTTAACCTTTAAAGGTTTTCCACAATATAAATTGCCGTCAAGAGCGGCGATAGCTGCTCTGGCTTCATGGCCTTCCATTCCGATAAAGCCAAAACCTCTACATTTTCCGCTAAAGATATCGGAAACAAGTTGAATAGAGCGGACTTTGCCATATTCTGAGAATAAAGCTTGAACAGATGCCTCTGTGGCCTCGCTAGGTAAGTTTCCTACAAAAAGTCGTTTCAAAAGACATATCCTAAATTCATGGGGGTGAGTTGATGGGTCGGACAAGCCGACTGTGTCACAACTCCTCTTGTTATTTAGGTGGAGTTGCGTGTCAGAAAGTAATATCAGTTTATGCTGAAGTTACATTTGAAGCTTGTGGGCCTTTAGCACCTAACTCCACGTCATATTTTACTGCTTGACCTTCTGCCAGAGTGCGAAAACCGCCGTCATTTGCAATAGCAGAAAAATGTACGAATACATCAGGACTACCATCACTAGGAGAAATAAAACCGAATCCTTTAGATTCGTTGAACCACTTGACCGTACCTGTTGCCATGTAACGTCCTCAATAAATGAATGTAAATATTTTATTGCAAATCATACCGGGCACAAAAAGGAAAAAAACGAATGGAATTTTTGAGAAGTGCTGATTAAAGTGCAAAACTTTTTTATTAAATAGAGGTATTGCCTTAAACGCAATACTGTCCACTAACTTACCCATTATAGAGCTTAATAGTCACTATAGCCACCTAATCTTTTTACAAGGATCAATGAAGTCGATATTTACTTCCAAATGCTGACAATATTAGTGAAGTCATCCGTCCAGGGTTGCATGTCAAAATAGAGAGGCATTTTTTGCCAATTACCCAAGCGACTTAGACTTAATGGTGTAAGTGTTTGAGAATCTTTAGCCATAACTACCCAGTCAGTAGCAACGATTAAGGGGAGTTCCTGTTGAGGCTTAAATTCTTCGATAAGTGCTGAAAAGTGCATTTTTTCGGCATGAATAGACAATACTTTCTTTAATAATAGATGCCGGTTGGTAATATGAAAAGCCAGGATACCTTGGGGCTTTAGCTTTTTAAAATAGAGTTCAATTGCTTCTTGAGTCAGTAAATGAGTCGGTACAGAATCTGAACTAAATGCATCCATGACTAACAAGTCAAATTTGCTATCAGGCTCTTTTTCTAAAGAGAGACGGGCATCACCTATACTCATTTTAGAATCATAAGAGCAACGTTTTAAATAGCTAAAATACTCCGGGTTACTGGCGATATCTACAACCAATGGATCAATTTCGTATAAAGTCCAGTGTTGTGAGGGTTTAGCGTAACACGATAAGGCGCCTGCGCCGAGTCCAACGATACCGATAGTCCAATTTTGATTGTTATTATCATATTCTTTAAACAGTTGTCCCATGGGGCCGGGGCGGCTGTAATAGGTCAGAGGAATGGTTGCAAGTACTTCTGGTAGGCGTTGTGCGCCGTGTTTAGTTGTGCCATGAAAAAGTTCATGATAAGTTTCGGGCTGATTTTGTTCTGACGTGAGTACACTTTCTCTGACCGCGAGAACACCAAAAAATGAGCGTTCTTGATAAAGCGTATGTGACGATAAACCGTGCAATCCTAAGGCAAGGAAAATAATAGTACCTGTGGTTAAGGCAAAGGCAACGGGTTTGGCTCTAAGAAAAAAAGTAATCAGGGTTAACGCAATTAAACTGATAACTAAAATATCAAAATATTGCAGTAAATCTTCAATGTTTGCATAAAGAACCAAGCCGATAATAACCAGCAGGGCAGGGATTGCAATTTGTAGTATTAATCCATTTTTAACTGAATTGCTCGGCCAAGGTCGCAGTAATAATGCAGCGATTATCATTATCGGATATTCATAAATCCCATTGAATATGAATGGCGCGACAAAAGTATTGAACATGCCGCCCAGCATGCCACCAAAAGACATAATCAAATAGAATGTTGTTAAATGCTGGGTGCTGGGTCTACTTTTAGCTAGTTCACCATGACAAACCATGACAGCAAAGAAAAACGCAATCAGATGTAGAATCAGATATGCCCAATAAGGTAAGTCTGCCGGATTAATAAAGGCGTAGGCAATAAAAGGTAATAAGATGACTGGCTGTAGTTTGACTATAGTAGGATGTATGTTGTCATTCCATTTGGAAAAAACAATCACGAAAGACAGCAAGTATACGGTTAATGGAATAATCCATAATAAGGGTACAGAAGCAATATCTGTACTGATAAAGTTGGTTAGACCTAAGAGTAAGCTAGAAGGAACAAAAGCTAAAGCTAACCAATGGAGTTTTTTAAAAACACTCAGTGTATTTTCTTCGCTGGTTTGATTTTGCGCGGTACTTTGACGGGTTTTACTCTTCCATAAAATAGCTGCACAGCCTGCGATTAAAAGGCATAGGATTACATAGCCTATGCTCCAGTAGGTTTTTTGATGAGCAAGTCCAATACTGGGTTCAAGTAAAAAGGGGTAACTTAACAGAGCTATCAGGCTGCCGGTGTTACTGGCGGCATAAAGAAAATAAGGATCATCACTGGTTTGATGACCGATATTAGCAAACCATTTTTGTATTAGCGGTGAGGTGGTTGATACTACAAAAAAAGGCAGGCCAATCGCTAAGAGTAGTGTCCAAAGCAGCCAGATTGTTGGGTTGCTTTCAGTAGGCGGAGCAGTATTTTCTGGTAAGGCAAGGGGTAATGCCAGGAAACTGATCAGAATTACGACGGTGTGTATCTGAATTTGCCGATGTTGAGTAAACTGCGTAGAAAGGGTGTGCGCGTATAGATAACCCAGAAACAAAATGGTTTGATAAAACACCATACAGGTATTCCAGACTGCAGGTGATCCACCCAGTAAAGGTAAAAGGATTTTACCAAACAGCGGTTGCAGAACGAACATCAGTGAGGCACTGACAAACAAAGTCCCCGCAAATAATAATGTCCAAGATAAGCTTCGGTTAGTTTTTGCGGGGGCAGTCATTGTTTCTGAATCGTTTTCACGCGTGTTATTAACAGGTCGCCTAAACACGATAGACGAACTTATATTTTAGGAAGGCATTAAAAATAACTTAGAGTAAACCATCTGTGCTGAGAGGGGCTGGTTTAAGTTATAACACTATCTATCCTTAATTAAGTTTAGAGACCGCGTTTTTAGCTAGGTCACTTAATTCTGATCCATCTTTATGCAAATACGCAATAATGTCACTGCGCATTCTGGGATCCCATGATCTTGTGATGTGATTTATTACGCCTTTAGTTGCGATTTCTTTATCGGGTTCCGCATTAAAAAAATCACTAATATCATTGGCCATTCTAATTAGGGTTTCAATTTTATTGCTCATAATACATTGTTGTTATGGGTTAAACGCTGAGGATGGGTGTATACAACATGTTGATCATCTCTAGCAAAGCCAATTAATGTAAGGCCTGTTTCATTGGCTAGTCGTATGGCTAAACCCGTAGGCGCTGAAATAGCGGCTAGTAAGTTGATGCCAACCCAAGCTGTTTTTTGGACCATTTCATAACTGGCTCGACTCGTAACAATAACAAATCCTGTCGACAGGTCTTTTCCTGTTCTCAACAGGAAGCCGATCAATTTATCCAGTGCGTTATGTCTCCCCACATCCTCTCTAATATCAATTATACCTTGTCCCGGAACGACCCAGGCAGCTGCATGGATTGCTCCAGTAATTCGGTTAAGATTCTGGTGGTGATGCAATTCTGATAATGCAGCGCGTAAATCAGTTGCCGATAGCAACAGGCTCCCGTCTACCGCATTAGGTTGACGGATAGCCTGCTTTAATGTACTTGCACCACATAAACCGCAACCTGTTCTTCCGGTCAGATTACGGCCTTTATCAGACATGCATTGAAACCGATAATCTGGAATCTTTAACTGAATTTCGATTCCATTAGAACGGTTATAAATCCGCGTTGACAAAAGCTCTTGCGGATTTTTTAAAATACCTTCAGTAATACTAAACCCTAATGCGAATTCTTCAAGATTGGTAGGCGTTGCCAGCATAACGACATGAGGCAATCCATTATAAATTAAAGAAATAGGGACTTCTTCAGCAACATAGTCCAGTTTCTGTTCGTGTAAGCCATCTTTCCAGCGATCAACAGTAATTTCCTGATAACTGGGCCAGCCCAAATCTACTAATAACTCATCCATGATCCATCTCTCATCCAGCCTTTAAGATGGGCGATGACAAACTTCGCTAGGGTAGTTATTACGAACCATTACTAATACCCTGTTCAAGTAGGTCTAGCTGTAGCTCTGAAAAAGCCTGGTATTCTTTTTGCCATTCTGAAGGTTGAAGTACCTTGGTAATTTGCACTGCAGTGACTTTGTACTCTGGGCAGTTAGTGGCCCAGTCAGAGTTATCGGTGGTGATAACATTCGCTCCGGATTCTGGAAAATGGAACGTTGTATAGACAACTCCAGGTTGTACTTTATCTGTGACCAAAGCGCGCAACACCGTTTCACCAACACGACTCTTAATGCCAACCCAGTCATTTGTATTTACGCCACGATCTTCGGCATCATGAGGATGAATCTCTAATATATCTTCTGAATGCCAGGCATTATTTTCAGTGCGACGTGTTTGAGCGCCGACGTTGTATTGAGACAAGATACGACCTGTCGTTAAGATCAAAGGGAACTTTTGAGTGATCTTTTCTCGGGTTGCTACATACTCAGTTAACATAAACAAGCCTTTACCGTTATCACGCATAAATTCATCTTTATGCATAATAGGCGTGCCTTCAGGTGTTTCATCATTACATGGCCATTGGATACTGCCCAATTCGGTTATTTTTTCATAACTCACACCATTAAAGCTGGGTGTTAAGCGAGCAATTTCATCCATAATTTCAGAGGGATGGCTGTAATTCATGGGGTAGCCCAATGCATTTGACAAGAGCTGAGTAACTTCCCAATCGGCATAGCCTGCCAATGGACGCATCACCTTACGCACTGGTGAAATACGCCGCTCAGCGTTAGTAAAGGTGCCATCCTTTTCTAAAAAGGAAGCGCCGGGTAAGAAGACGTGTGCAAATTTCGCCGTTTCATTCAAGAAAATATCTTGAACAATAACGCATTCCATAGCTCTTAGTGCAGCATGAACATGGGTAATGTCTGGATCAGATTGGGCAATATCTTCACCTTCAATGTACATGCCCATATAAGTGCCATCAAGTGCGGCATCGAACATATTTGGAATTCGCAATCCAGGTTCAGTACTTAAGGGCGCTTGCCAGGCTGATTCAAATAAAGCATGTGTTTCTGGATCAGAGACATGGCGATAGCCTGGTAGTTCATGTGGGAATGAACCCATGTCACAAGAACCTTGTACGTTATTTTGACCACGTAAAGGATTGACCCCAACGCCATCACGACCTAAATTCCCAGTTGCCATGGCTAAATTGGCGATACCAATCACGGTAGTGGAGCCTTGGCTATGTTCAGTGACTCCTAATCCATAGTGAAATGCACCATTTTTGGTGGATCCATATAAACGAGCTGCCGCTCTCATGTCAGCAGCAGGGACACCAGTTATCGCTTCAGTATTTTCAGGCGAGTGACGAACATCAGAAACGAAATCAAGCCATTTATTAAATGAAGGGACGTCGCAACGTGCTTTGACAAACTCTTTGTCTACCAGGTTCTCAGTTACAATGACGTGGGCCAAGGCATTGACAACTGCTACGTTAGTGCCTGGACGTAATTTTAAATGGTAGTCAGCCTGAACGTGGGGTGTTTTAACTAAATCGATATTTCGTGGGTCAATAACAATCAGTTTTGCGCCTTGACGGAGGCGTTTTTTCATCATTGAGCCAAAAACGGGATGTCCATCGGTTGGATTAACCCCCATTACAACAATAACATCGGCTTTCATGACTGAATCAAAGTTTTGTGTACCTGAAGATTCTCCGAATGTTTGTTTTAGGCCATATCCTGTAGGAGAATGACATACACGTGCACAGGTATCGACGTTATTGTTACCAAAACCGGCCCGAATTAATTTTTGTACTAAGTAGGCTTCTTCATTAGTACAACGGGACGAAGTGACTCCACCAATGGCATCTTTGCCGTATTTGGCTTGAATACGTTTTAACTCAGAAGCGGCATGGTTAATAGCTTCTTCCCAGCTGACTTCTTGCCAGGCATCTTTAATGCTGGCGCGTATCATAGGTTTGGTAATACGATCTTTGTGAGTCGCGTAACCAAATGCGAAACGGCCTTTTACACAGGAATGACCATGATTAGCTTTGCCATCTTTATTAGGCACCATGCGAATTACTTGCTCACCTTTCATTTCTGCTCTAAATGAGCAACCTACACCGCAGTATGCACACGTTGTAATAATGCCATGTTCAGGTTGACCGTGGTCAATGACTGATTTTTCCATTAAAGTGGCAGTCGGGCAAGCTTGAACACAGGCGCCACAAGAAACGCATTCTGAGTCCATGAACGTTTCATTTTGTCCGGGTGATACTTTAGAATCAAAACCACGACCATCAATGGTTAAGGCAAAAGTTCCTTGTGTTTCTTCACAAGCTCTTACGCATCGCGAACAAACAATACATTTACTGGGGTCAAAGCTAAAGTAAGGATTGCTCTCGTCTTTAACAGCATGAAGATGAGTTTCAACGGGTTTGTAACGAACCTCACGCAGGCCTACTGCACCTGCCATATCTTGCAATTCACAATCACCATTAGAGGAGCAGGTTAAACAGTCTAAAGGATGATCAGAGATGTACAGTTCCATGACACCACGACGGACATCAGCTAGTTTCTGATTTTGGGTAACCACTTTTAAACCTTCAGCCGCAGGCGTAGTACATGAGGCGGGCATACCACGACCACCTTCAATTTGAACTACACATAAGCGACAAGAACCAAACGGTTCAATGCTGTCTGTTGCGCATAGCTTAGGAATATCAATTCCAATTGAAGCAGCCGCACGCATAATAGAGGTGCCTTCCGGAACAGAGACTTTAAAACCATCAATTTCCAGGTTAACTAATTTACTTGACTTGCTGGCAGGTGTGCCAAAATCTTGTTCTTTATTGATGCTCATGATGGATTCCTCGAGTCGTGGTTATCAGGCAGCGTTTACTTTTTCAGTGAGACCGAAGTCTTCAGGAAAATGATTTAAAGCACTTAATACAGGATAAGGGGTCATTCCGCCTAAAGCACAAAGCGAGCCGTTAAGCAGAGTGTTGCAAAGGTCACGTAGTAAGGGAATGTTTTTATCAAGTGCTCGACCCGCAATAATCTCGTCCATGACTTCATAGCCACGGGTAGAACCAATTCGGCAAGGTGTGCATTTGCCACACGATTCTGCGGCACAAAATTCCATACTATAGCGAGCTAATTCAGCCATGTTGGCGGTATCATCAAAGGCGACTACGCCACCATGTCCTAATACAGTCCAATTCGCTGCAAAGGCTTCGTAGTCTAAAGGCGTATCAAATTGAGATTCCGGTAAATAAGAGCCTAAGGGGCCTCCAACTTGCACCGCTTTGATAGGTCTTCCTGATGCGGAACCACCTCCAAAATCATAGAGTAATTCACGCAAAGTCATACCGAAAGCGACTTCAACTAAACCGGTACGTTTAAGGTTTCCAGCCAGTTGTAAAGGTAAAGTTCCTCGTGAGCGACCCATACCAAAATCGCGGTAATAATCACCGCCTTTGTCCAGAATAATCGGCACAGAAGCTAGAGAAATCACATTATTAACAACAGTTGGTTTACCAAACAAACCACTGATTGCAGGTAAGGGGGGTTTAAAACGAACTAAGCCACGTTTACCTTCCAGGCTTTCCATCAGGGATGTTTCTTCGCCGCAAACATACGCGCCGGCACCTAACCTTACTTCAAGATGAAAGGCTTTACCACTACCTTGAATATCATCACCTAAATAACCCGCTTCATACGCTTTTTGAATGGCTGTATTGAGTGCGATATGCGCGTGCGGATATTCTACGCGTAAGTATATATAGCCTTGTGTTGCACCCACAGCGATACCGGCAATCGTCATACCTTCAATTAAGACAAAAGGGTCGCCCTCCATGACCATACGGTCAGAGAACGTGCCGGAGTCGCCTTCATCAGCATTACAGATAATGTATTTTTGCTCTGAAGGGGTATTAAGAACGGTGTTCCATTTGATACCAGTCGGGAAAGCTGCACCTCCGCGACCCCGTAAACCAGAGTCAGTGACGGCTTTAACAATGTCAGCTTGTGAAAGTTTTAATGCGTTACCAAGTCCTTTGTAACCATCAAGACTAATATAATCGTCTAAACTAACAGGATCAGTAATGCCAATTCGAGCAAAGGTTAAGCGTTGTTGTTTTTTTAGATAGTCCAGTTCTTCAGTCAGGCCTAAATAGAGAGGATGAGTGCCACCTTCAGTAAAGTTTGCATCAAAAAGACTGGCTACGTCAGTCACCTGAACAGAGCCATAAGCTTTTCTACCTTCTTCGGTAAGCACTTCCACTAGAGGTTCTAGCCAATAGAGGCCTCTTGATCCATTACGAACTAACTGGATATTAATGTTACGTTTTTCAGCTTCTTTAGCAATCGCTTTGGCAACGCGGTCTGCTCCGATTGAAACAGCAGTCGAGTCACATGGGACATAAATTGTAATACTCATGCAAGTTCCTCTGTTTCGTTGATAATACTGTCAAAACTGTCTGCTGAAACGCGTCCATAAACTTCATGGTCTATTTGTATGGCAGGCGAACAAGCACAGTTTCCTAGGCAATAAACGGGTTCGAGTGAGAATTTTCCATCTTGCGTTGTTTCATGGTAATCGATACCCAAGCTGTCTTTTATATGTTCTTCCAGGTGTTTTCCACCCATAGCCTGGCACGATTCAGCACGACACACATGAATAGTCTGCTTCCCCGGTGCAGTGTCACGAAAATAATGATAAAAGCTGATAACGCCGTGAACTTCAGCGCGAGAAAGATTGAGTTCGTTAGCAATTGCAGGAACGCTATCGGCAGGGATATAACCTAATTTATCTTGTACGGCATGTAAAATAGGCAATAGCGCACCTGGTTTATCTTTTAGTGCGGTAATAATAGATTGCACTGTTGCTTGTATTGTAGTTGATTCGGTCATTCTGTGCTCTCAATGGCAATTCTGTTGTTAAAACAACACGCATCCCTGGTGCTACCTTAAAATAGTGGGATAGCATAGCACAAGTAGATTTTTGTGTAAAAGACACAATTACTAGGTTTTTGCCTTTGATTGATGGCAAGAGCCAGATTAAAGTCGAGGGAGGTTGGGTTTACAGTCGTATTGAACGACTTATGTATGATTTGGATTTTAGCAAGGGGTTATTTATTAGGGCGGGGTATAAATGCGGCAGCCTGGAGTATCAAGCTACCGCTTACAGCATTAGATTAGAGTGACTTCTTCTGCTTGTGGGCCTTTTTGACCTTGAGTCACAGTAAACTGAACTTTTTGACCTTCATCGAGCGATTTAAAGCCGGAGCTGTTGATGTTACGGAAGTGAACAAAAACGTCAGGACCATTTTCCTGTTGAATAAAGCCAAAACCTTTTTCTGCGTTAAACCATTTAACTGTACCAGTAGTCATTTTTAATCCTGTGTAAAATATGTAATTGAAGCCTCTAGAGGCGGGTGGCGCTGAGAAATTTAAGAATTACTTATGATAAACAGGACGAGCAATATAGGAAGAACTTCGTAGAGATAAGCATAACGGTAAAACAATTTTCAAGCTGAGCGAATTTTATAGGGATGGCTTAATAAAGTCAATCATAAACTCATTGAAAGGTTATAGTACTTGTATGAGTTTACTGGGTTTGCCTTGTAAATAGGATCTGTTAGGGTCAATAATAAAGTGATCATTCATGGTTGTTCTGCCAATAAGCATCCGAAATAACATGCTATCTCTATTGGTCAGCGTAATTTCAGCCGTTATCCTTGATTGACCTAAAGCCAGTTGAGTTTCTATCACATAGCGACGTTGCTTATGACCGCCTGAGTCTGTCACGATGCGTCGATCTTTAATCGGAGCATGACATTCAATAAAAATATCTGAATGTCGTTGTTTAGGGTGAATGGCAAACATAACCCAGCGTTGCCCATTTTTTCTGTAAGGTTCTATCGCAAATGCATGTAATGCAGAGGAGCGTGCGCCTGTATCAATTTTTGCTTTAATTTGACTGATATTAAGTTCGGGTAACCCAACCCATTCACGCCAACCCAACATGGGCATCGAGGATGTTATATTTGACATCATAAAAAGCCTATAAACTTATTTATCGTTCAATTTTTTAGTATTGCCCATTTTGTCTGGGCTTCTGAGTTCTGTAGTAACATCCCGTTTTCGACTTCTACGTAACGGGTTGTTGCCGCGTTTTTTGTTAGTGCGCGTTTTTACTCGTTTAATACCCAGTTTCTGCTGATTAATTTCTACTGATTTCAAGTGTTGAAAAATATCAGGCGGCATTTCGTCTGGAAGCTCAATCAGTGTGTAGGTTCGCTGTATATTAATATTATTGATGTTGTTTTTATCGACACCGGATTCTTCAATTAAAACTTTTTTCAGTTGTTCTGAGGTGATCGAGTTATCAGAACCCACATCCAGTCGATAACGAACCATTTTGATGGTAAATGATTTGTTCTTTGTGGGTAATTGACTATCCACACTCTTATCTTTAGAGGTGGGTGCTTCAAACTGCTGGATTAAATAAATAAGCGCAGCCGCACAGGTTAGGCTGTCAATTTCCAGTTCATGGGTTATGGTTTTGATAAAGTTACGCTGAGTTTCCAGATTCTCAACCGCCAGAATTTTCAGCAGCCTGTTTTTCAGCGGTGTATCTTTATGTGTGTAATGAGCCATAGTTTAAGTTATTGTATGACTCATTGAAGAATTTCTACATAAGCTTCATCTCGGAGTTTACGCATCCACAGCTCTGTTTCTTCTTCTACTTTACGTTTACTAATAGCCTCCCTGACGAGGTTTTTTGTGTGTTCTGCACTGTTGTCTTTATTTTGTCGATCCAGTACCTGGATTAAGTGCCAACCGAATTGAGTTTGTACAGGCGCGCTGAGTTGGTTAATGTCTAATTTTTCCATTGCGTCTTCAAAGGGTTTAACTAAGTCACCAGGATTCATCCAGCCGAGCAAACCACCTTTTAATGCAGACCCCTTATCATCAGAATTTGCGCGTGCAAGCGATTCAAAGTCTTCGCCATTATCAATCCGCGATTTCAACGCCAATAAACGTTTTTTAGCTTCTTCATCATCCACTAGTTCATTAGTTTTTATCAAAATGTGGCGCACTTTTGTTTGGGTGATTATGTGGTTATCGAGACCTTTTATTTCCAATATTTTAATAATATGAAAGCCGCTTGGACTGCGGATAGCATCTGCTATATCACCGGCATGCATTTTACGCACTTCATCGGTAAATAGGGTCGGTATATCGTTTAAGGTTCTCCAGCCTAAATCACCGCCTTTTAGGGCATTATCATCTTCGGATTCACTCATGGCTAGTTGAGTAAAATCTTGTCCAGCACGCAGATTTTTTACTAATTCACGTGCTTTGGCCTGTGCTTTTTGGATTTCAGAGGCCGAGGCAGATCCTTTAACAGCCACGAGAATATGTCCTAGATGGTACTGTACCTGATTATTGTTGACGTTTCCTTGCGTTTCCAGATAGTGATCGACTTCTCTATCCGTCACTTTAATGCGTCCACCTATTTCTCTTGCGTGTAATTGGTTAATGATAATTTCATTACGAATATTATCTAAAAATTCTTTGTAAGACATGCCTTGTTTCTGCAATTCTTCTCTAAATTGCTCCAGGGACATGTTGTTACGGCGAGCCATATCAGCCGCGTAACCTTCGAGAATATCTTCAGTAACGGTTATACCGATTTTTTCAGCGAGCTGGCGCTGAAGTTTATCAATGATAATCTTTTCTAAAACCTGTTTGCGTAATATCGCTTCAGGTGGCATCTGTGTTCGACTGGCTTTAATTCGTTGAGCAATCGTACTCAATTCCTTGTCGAGTTCCTGTTCTAAAATGACATCGTCTTCTACAACAGCCACAATTTTACCAAGAGTTTCAGACCAGACTGAAGGGTTGCTGATTAATAACAGACTGGTCATTAAGGAAAAAAGGGTTGTTTTTAATAAGCGTTTATTAATCATTTTTGATATCCACGATAGCCATAAATTTCATTTCTCAAGAAGTTATCCATATCATCTCCCAAAGAAGATAAGCCTTTTAATTCGAATTCGAAAAATATTCCATTTTGAGGCGTACCAGTAAGGGTATTGTTGGTAACACCGTTGTTATTAGTGTTGGCAAGGTTGTTAATATAACGGCGTACCGCTATGCGAAAACGCCAGCAACAATTTTCTTTTTCGATGCCAAAAAATGCATCCTGCGTTTTATTATATAACAATGAATATTGCCAGCGACCCATGGCGCTCCAATTATCGTAGATAGGGTAGCGAAACGAAGCGTCCACTTGCTTAATGTTATTGCTGCCGTCGGGTACCAGTGGGTTTGCCCGGTAAATATAGCCAACATTGAAAATTTCGTTATTTTTAGTAGCGAAATGGATGCCGGTATTGACTCTTTGAATGCCAGTGTGGACGTTAATGGGTTGAGGCCCCGTGTTGATATCGTAGGCTTGAGGATTCCATTGCAAGCCAGACGTAATAGACAATTGGTGAGTAATTTCACTGGATAATTCAGTGACCACATTGGAGTAACTATTGGTTTGTTTATAACTGCCTTGAGCGGCCGGGTTATAGTTCGCAGGTAACAGCGGATTGTAAATACCTTGAGCAATTTGATTTCCATAGTCCAGGGTGACATCTCTATTACGGAAATAGAAAATTTCACCGACATTTAATTTGAGTCTTTCCAATCCCGTATCATCAATCAATCTTGAGGTTAAGGCGGCTGTTACTTGATTAGCATCTTGTATTCGGTCTGAACTACTGAAGCTATTGTCACGGAATAGGGTGTAATATTGAAAATCATATTGCGCAGTATCAAAGACGGGAATATTTTTTTGATTAGTATAAGGTACATACAGATAGAACAATCGAGGTTCTAAAGTATGTAAAAAATCACTGCTGCCAAAACGAAAGCTGCGCTCAAAGCTCGTGCCGGTATCGGCTGAAAATAGCGGTACTGTTCTGGAAATTGAGCTAGGAGTTGGATTTGATGGGCTAATGTTACTGATAAAATAATTGGTTTGTTGCAAAGAAAGCTTCGGTGTGAAGTAAGAACTCGCTGTTCTTAGGGGTATACTGATCGAGGGTTTGGCATTGACACGTTGTCCATCGACCAGACTGGCTTGTTGAAAATAAACGTATTCATTGTCCATTGACGTGTCGAGTGGCATGAAGCTAAAAGAATGATTCAAATTAAAATTAATACGGGGTAAAACACGGTAAGGCAAAGGCGTGTTAATTAACGTCGTATTAATCGCTTGGTAATTAACAAACGAACCTGCCAGATTAATACCTCGGCTCGCATAAGCAATATCACCGGTACTCTTTAGGTAGTTAGCGTTTGAGAAGCTTAAGGCGCTACCTAATTGAGCGAAATATGATTTATCTGATACATAATTCAAATCTAAATTTGAGCGGATGCTTTGAGTAATCGTTGAAGTGTTTTTTATAGAGCCAAGGTAACGAGACGATTTAGTTTGACTGTCATTGGGCATAAATTCTACGCCTACTTTACCTCTGGATTGTTCTGTCAGATAACGCAACTGACCTGATAATAAAAAGCCGCGGGCGGTCATTTCTCTAGGGGTAATTGTGGCATCATAATTAGGAGCAATATTCCAGTAATAGGGGGTCGAAAAACGGAAGCCACTGTACTTTGTGTTACCAAACGAAGGCATTAAAAAGCCAGACAGTCTGCGATTATCAATTGGGAACGCTAAATAGGGGGTATAAAAAACCGGTGCACCCTTAAGCTCCATCCAGGCATTTTTAACAGTCCCTTGTCCTGTTACTTTATCCATAGTCATGTCGCCACTATGTATCACCCAGTCCTGATTACCGGGGCGACAACTGGTATAGGCGACATCCTTATATTCTGATAAGGTTTTACTTTTTCTGTCGTAGAGTTTTGCACGGCCTCTAAGCGGTGCTGTCGCCGCAATAAATTGTGTATCTCTTAGTTTGGCTTGGTCAGTAGCCAGGTTGAGCATAGCGGTATTAGTGTGTAAGGCCAGCTCGTCTTCTCTGTAATAGACATCACCGTGCAGGTCGAGTATTTGTGAAATGCTATTGTAATTAGCTTTTTCTGACACCGATTGTTGATCGGCTCGTGACATTTTGACGTTACCGGAGTAGTCGCCAATTTCATTATCGTACATTTCCGCATAATTGGATTTGACTTCTAGTGGTGCAGTTTCTCGTTCAGAGGCTTTAGATACGAAATTTTGTTTTGTGCCGTGTTCGGCGTTACAGTTTTCCCACGGGTTATAAGCCAGTTGTGAGGTCAGCGTAGTAAAAACCTGTTCCTGCTGACGACTGAAAGCAGGTTCCAACAAGCTAAGTATCGGCGTTTCATAGATGAACTGTGAGGTGTTTTCTTTGGGAGGCGAGGCAGCCGTGGTTACGGGTTCTGAGTAACTATTGGGTGTAGCCCCCGCTAACTTACAGTTCCATTCGGTATCTCCCTTCTGAGCATTACAGTTCCAGCCAGATTGAATATCTATTGTTTCAGCTGTCTGGGTATTTTCTGTTGTCGATTTTGGCGTACTTGATACGGATTGTTTAGTGTTATTAACGGGTTTACTGGTTATTGTCTGCGGTTTTGTGGGGGTAGCAAGTATGGGTTGAGGGGACGCTTTAGGCGTGCTTTGAGTTATACCCGGTTCTGTGGCAATCGGCATGGTATTTTCATCTGATTGAGGTAATTCTACCTTTTTTACACGAATGGGTTCGACCACTGTAGGCGTTTCCGTTGAGGTGTGTTGCACAGATGTTGCCGATTTGGCTGGAGCCGCGTTTTTTTCTTTAGGTAATTGATGAGCATCACCCATACAAACCCATTCTTTTGTATCTTTATTCTGTTCGCAATTCCATGAGGCTTCATTCGCAAAGCTAGTAGAAGCTGTAAGTGTTGGTAAAAAAACTAGAAATAAACGACGAAACATAGATGATAGTAAGTTTAGTAGCGTAATAGATCGTAAATCGAATAAAATGCCCAAGCTACAATTTTACCTCAATTTATCTTGGCGTTATAAATAATCTACCTAAAATCATGATACACGACGATTTAAGAACACTATCCATGCTTGATTGGCTTGAGAATGATCTATTATTGATGATTAATAGCTGCGAGCCTGCCTCCAGTGATGCCAGTTTTCGGCGTTACTTTAGAGTCAAGACAACCGAGGGGCAGTATATCGTTATGGATGCGCCACCCGAAAAAGAAAATACCGCAGCTTTTGTTAAGGTGGCAGGCATATTAGCGAATTCTCATGTTAATGTGCCTACTATTTTTCAACAAAACGTAACCGATGGCTTTCTATTATTGGAAGATTTTGGTTCAACGTGTTATTTGGATGAGCTTAATGAGCAGAATGCGACACCGCTATATCAGGGGGCTTTTGAGGCGCTTTTTAAGTTGCAATCACTGACTGATATTAATCAATGTGACCTTCCAAGTTATGATGTGCCTCTGTTACAAAGAGAACTCACTATTTTTCATGAGTGGTTCCTGGGGCAATTATTGGATATACAGATTCCTGCATCACTTTGGGAAACGGTCTGTAATACATTAATCGTTTCCGCGCTTGAACAGCCTAAAGTGTGTGTGCATCGAGATTATCATTCCCGCAATCTGATGGTGTTAACCGAAGATTCACCCGGGGTGATTGATTTTCAGGATGCGGTCGTAGGACCGATTACGTATGATATGGTTTCATTATTAAAAGATTGTTATATTGCTTGGCCTGAACCTCAAGTTGAAGCATGGCTGACGAGTTACTATGACAAGTTAGTGCAAACGGAACTTATCGCTTGTTCCTTAGCCGATTTTAAACGCTGGTTTGATTTAATGGGGATGCAGCGTCATCTTAAAGCGATAGGTATTTTTTCAAGGTTACATCTAAGAGATGATAAATCAACTTATCTAAAAGACATACCCCGCACCTTACATTACGTGATGACGGTGAGTTCCAATTACCCAGAGCTGGTTGAGTTTGGTCAGTTTTTACAAAATCAGGTCATACCTCTGCTTGATGACACGCTTTTCTTGTTAAAGAATAACAACATAAGCGAGGTTTCTTTATCATGATGAAGGTGATGATTTTAGCCGCAGGGCGAGGGGAAAGAATGCGCCCTTTGACGGATGTTATACCTAAGCCTTTATTGCCAGTGGGTGGCAAAACTATTATTGAACATACGCTTATTCAATTAGTCTCTTCAGGCTTTAAAGAAATTATTATTAATCATGCATATCTCGGTCAGCAAATTGAAGATTATTTAGGTGATGGACAGCGTTATGGTGCCACTATCCAGTATTCACCGGAAGGCGAGCAAGGCTTAGAGACCGCAGGCGGTATTATTAATGCCTTACCTTTATTGGGTAACGAGGTCTTTATGGTTGTTAACGGGGATATTGCGACAAACTTTCCTTTTGAAATCTTGCTAAATCAATCGGTTGATTTAGCTCATATAGTCTTGGTTAATAATCCTTTACATCATGAACACGGTGATTTTGGTTTGGAGCCGAATGGTCGAGTCACACTTAATGGTGTTGAGAAATTTACCTTCAGTGGCATTGGGTTGTATCATCCCGGTTTATTTAAAGATATTCCCTCCGGAAGTAGCAAGTTGGGATCTTTATTACGTCAGGCAATGAGTGAGCAACGGGTTTCTGGTCAAAAGTTTTCTGGCTTTTGGATGGATATTGGTACACCGGAGCGATTAGAGACGCTTAATCGATTGGACGGATGGTGTCAGTAAAGTTATTTTAAGTTTATGCTGACACCCTTATTGTAAAGCCCCGACCGCTCCAACGTTACAAAAGCGAGAAACCAGCAGAATCGGGAGGTAAGACGATTGCCACCAGTATTGACAATGGGGAGTACCTTACCCAAGACTTTCTTCCTTAATCGACATCAACTTGAGGGGGGGCATGGTGGCGTAACATTGACAGACTTTAGGGCGATCTTGCTGTTGGCTATTATTTTAAATTGAGGTACTCGGCATTGAGTGACTTTAACTTCTGCATAATAGCATTTGATACCATAAACAGCTACTGGAAAACATGTAACGGCCTTTGATTATCTGCGATAATACCCCAAAACCATTAGCTTGTAGATAAAATACTTCAGCGGGTAACTCTGAGCCAAGGATTCGGATTCGAATGCAAAAGCTAACCACTATTGATACCTCAAGCAGTGACGCAGGTTGGTCTATCTCAGCTTACCTAAATATGGCTGGATGAGTTATCATCTGGTTTTTTTATCCTGCTCATCAAATAAAGATAAAGATTATGACATTGTTTAAAACGGCAAGACCTGCTTTTTTGTTACTTACCCCTTGCTGTTTATCGATTGCCGTTGCGTTTGCAATTTATGAAGGCGTTGTCATTGATCGGATCAATCTGGCATTGATTTTCTTGGGAGCTTTAGCCGCTCATATCAGTGTCAATATGCTGAACGAATACCATGATTATAAAACCGGCCTGGACTTTCAGACCCAGCGCACTGCTTTCAGTGGTGGCAGTGGAGCACTGCCTTCAGCCCCTGAAATGGCAGAATCAGTGTTGTTTTATGGTTTACTGTGCTTAGTCTTTGCCGCACTCATTGGACTGTATTTTTTATGGAAAATTGGCTGGGGTTTATTGCCGGTGGGTTTATCAGGCCTGCTACTGGTTTATTTCTATAGTTCCCAGGTTGTTCGGCGACCGCTGCTTTGTCTCCTGGCTCCTGGCCTAGGGTTTGGGCCATTCATGATTTTAGGAACCTATTACATCTTAATCGGTCATTACAGTTTTTCTGTATTGATGACCTCATTGATCATGTTGTTGGTGGTTAGTAATTTATTGTTACTGAATCAGTTTCCTGATTTGGAACCGGATCGGGCGGTCGGTCGATTGCATGTACCGATTTTGGTCGGTAGAAAAAATGCCGCACGGGTTTATGTTTTATTTCTAGTGATGGCTTATGTATTATTGGTGCTACTTGTGTACCTTAAGCTGCTGCCGATTTACAGCGTGTTAGGACTGTTTACACTCTTATTGGGGGTGCCGACTGCCTTTATTGTACTCAGATTTTATGACGACATCGCAAGCTTAATGCCTGCATTGGCGCTCAATGTGGCATTCACGTTAAGCTTTCCGGTGTTAATTTCGATGGGTCTGGTTTGGCAACGCCTATTAACCTTTTAAAATGCAGAAGCTAAATACTATTGATACCTCTGATACCTCAAGCTGTGAAGGAGAACCGATTCGATTCCCGGGAGCCGTTCAGCTACTGTTACGTAACTATACAGAACTAAATCATTTTTCAGTTAAAATAGCGAATTTTTAGTATAAATGGGAATAATTTTGTTCACCCACCCTTTTTAATTTCTGAATTATGGATTTTATATCACCAATGAAAATTAAACACATCATTTATCCATTAGGGATTTTCTTAAGTATATTCTTAATTGCTTGCTCAGCAACACCCGACAAAACAATTGAACAAACATCGCTTGAAACACCTATTAAAACGCCCATAAAAGTAAGTTCAACGCTTGCAGGTATGACAGTATTGATGATTGGTGACAGCCACATGGCGAGTAAAGGTTATTTGATTACCAGTTTACATGATGAATTGATGCAGCAAGGTGCTAAAGTCTATTCTTATGGCGCGTGTGGAACGCTGGCCGGGGACTGGATGAAAACCATAGAGTCGCCTTGTGGCGCAGCATTTCGTCTAAATGAAGAGCCGATCCGCCTGTTATCGGGTGGCGCTGCTTCCACCACGCCATTGCCTGATTTGATCAAGAAATACCAACCGGATTTGATTGTCGTGATCAATGGTGACACCATGGCAGGATACAAGAGTACTGCACTACCCAGACCCTGGATATCCAAGGAAGTGATGACGCTCACCAATGGCATTAGAGCCAGCGGTGCGAGTTGCGTCTGGGTGGGGCCTGCGTGGGGTAATGAAGGCGGAAAGAATGGCAAGAATTTTCCACGAGTGAAGGTCATGTCTGATTTTCTTGCAGAAAATGTCGCACCTTGCATTTATATCAATTCTCTTAAGATGTCCCGGCCTGGTGAATGGCCTACTCAATCGGGAGATGGGCAGCACTTTACCCGTACGGGTTATCAATCCTGGGGGCGTGCGATTGCCCGGGAAATAGTGTCATCTGAAATTCTACAAAAAATCAAACATTGAGATAGATGATGAAATCAATATACGTAATAGCATTAAGTTGTTTGCTCTTTGGCTTGCCAGGTGGGGCTTTTGCCGAACCCCAACTGTATGAAACGGGGCCGGCAGAAGAGTCCTCTTATGTCCGTTTTGTCAATGCGACCGATAACGACATTAGTGTGCTGTCCTCGACAGGTTCGGCAAAGATTGCTCTTAAGGCGGAGAACGACGGGCGTGCGTCGCGGTTCTATCCGGTTAAAGCCGGAACAAAACTGTCTGCCACCTTGCTGCGTGGCGATAAAAAAGATCCCGTTGAAGTGACCGGAGAACCGTGGGAATACATCACCATTGTGGTGTTGCCGAGTAGTGGCGCTCAACTGGAAACGAAAATTGTTCGAGAAACACCGACGGATTTTAACGCGATGAAATCGTCTATCGCACTGTTCAATCTGGATGCCAAATGCCAGGAAGCCTCTGTGCAGGGTGGTGCTAAGGCAGCAACCATACTGGATAAGGTGCAACCGTTTAGCGTGGCAAGACGTCTGGTGAATCCTGTTAAGTTGACTGCGACAGTTACCTGTGGCACGACGAGTAGTAACCTTGATTTGTCGCAATTGCAGGCCGGCGAGCGATACAGTATCTTTTTGTTCAACCTTAAAAATGTTCACCAGGTATTTTTCTCTCGTGAAGTCAATTAGCACCTAATAGAAATACGGTTGATATAACGCTATTCGAGTAGTCGTAGTCTTCGTGACACCGATGTCGGCATTTTTTAGAGGTTATTATGGTTTTTGCGTCCCTGGAGTTTCTGACGCTGTTCTTGCCGGGCTTTTTTGCGTGCTATTTTCTGACTCCGCCACGTTTTCGTAATCACACTCTGTTGTTCGGAAGCTGGCTGTTTTATGCTTGGTGGACACCCCGATTCTTGGTGTTGATTATTTTTCTGACTATCGTGACCTGGCTGACCGGGATACTGATAGACCGGTCTGATTCTGAAAAATACAAAACGCGCATCATGGCGGCGGCGATTATCGTTAATCTGGCGAGTCTGGCCTGGTACAAATATGCCAATGTGGTGGTCAGATCGCTAAACGATTTATTCGGCAGCGCAGAGCATCCGCTGATAGTCTTGGATACTGTGGTTTTGCCGATTGCGCTGTCTTTTACCGTGCTACATGCGACATCATATCTTGTCGATGTGCGGCGTGGCGTGGTAAGGGCGCAGTACCGTTTTACCTTCTTCAGTGCGTATATCGCAATGTTTCCGCATTTGATTGCAGGCCCTATCGTTCGTTACCGGGTAATTGAACAGGAACTTAAGGAACGCTGCTTTTCGGCGGAGGTGTTTGCAACCGGTGTGCGGCGTTTTATGATCGGTTTTTCCATGAAGGTGCTCATTGCTGACCCTTTATCGCCGCTGGTTGCGCTGGTGTTCAAGCAATCCAGTCCGTCCCTGATTGATGCGTGGACGGGTTGCGGTGCCTATACTATTCAACTGTATTTCGATTTCGCAGGTTATAGTCTAATGGCCATCGGTCTGGGCTTGATGCTGGGTTTTAAGTTTGAGCCTAACTTTAACAATCCTTATCTGGCGTTGTCTATTCAGGACTTTTGGCGGCGCTGGCATTTGACCCTGTCAGCCTGGCTGCGTGATTATCTGTATATTTCTCTATTGGGCGGTAACCGCAAGGGGCAGACGCGCACCTATATCAACCTGCTGTTGACCATGTCTATTGGTGGCTTATGGCATGGCGGGGAGAGCTGGAATTATCTAATCTGGGGCAGCATTCACGGTGTGGCGCTGTGTGTGGCGCGTGCCTATCAACACGCGGGTTACCACATTCCGGCTCTTGTTTCTCGCATGTTGACGCTGGTGGTGGTGATGCTAGCCTGGACGGTATTTCGTGCCTCGGATTTTCATGCCGCACTTACCCTATGGAGCGGACAATTTGGGCTTAACGGGGTGGAGATGGGCGATGCGGTGGCGTTGGCTATGAGACCGACTCTTTATGTCTCGTTTATCATCGGGATAATCTGCATCGTTTATCCGGCGACGCGCTATGCTGCTAACGGATGGGGACTCTTCGGCAGTCGTATCGGGTGCGCAATCTGGCCGGTGCTGGCGTTTGCTTATGCATTGATTGTACTGACGGGGCAGCAGTCACCACCGTTTTTATATTTTCAGTTTTGATGCGAGTCCAACTATGCCTATAAAACCTGAAAAATGCATACTCGTACCGGTTATCGCTTTTGTCTTGCTGCTATTTGGGGGATTGGTGCTGTCTGTTATTTCGTTGCAAGCGGTTAGTACTGAGGAATGGCGCGAACTTAAAGACCCGCAGAAGCTTCTGAGTGGTGAATCCACCCAGCGTTTTACACAATTCCTTAATGCTCACTTCGTGTTAGGTACGCTGTTTAATCAGATTGAGCGCGGTTTGCAATGGAATCTGACTGGCGATTATGGACCATCTGTGCGTGCCGGTTGTGCTGAGTGGTTGTTCCTTGCCGATGAGCTGGAGATACATGCCGACCGAGAAAAATCCGCGCAGTTCAGGGCAGAACTGGTCACCCGTCTTAATACTAAATTGCAGGTGCGTGGGATTAACTTGTTGATAGTGGTGGTGCCAGATAAAACCCGTATCGAAAGCCATCATCTGTGCGGCTTGCGTCGTCCGGCTGCGTTTGAATCTCGTGTAGTTAATTGGCAAGAAGCGCTTAAGAGTCATGGGATTGCTACGCTTGATTTAACGCAGACGCTGGAAAATACGCCGGGTGAGCGTTACTATCACACCGATACTCATTGGAATGAAACAGGCTCATATTCAGCCGCGAAGGCGGTAAGTGCCCAATTAGAGGAGCTGGGCTGGATGTCTGTTTCGTCGGCAGGGGAAGTTACTTTGAGTCCGGCTCGTGTCGCACGTTCCGGTGATCTGGTACATTTGGCGGGTCTGGACGGTCTGCCTGTGTGTCTGCGACCTGCGCTCGAACAGGCACAAGTCACTGACGTGGATCCGGTAGCGATGGTCAGCGATGATTTGTTCGGAGATGCAGGCACACCCAGTGTAGCGCTGATTGGTACCTCGTATTCGCGCAACAGCAACTTTGTAGCGTTTCTTTCACACAGACTCGGTGAACCAGTAGCCAATCTAGCCAAAGACGGCGGTGATTTTGAAGGTGCAGCGATAGCTTATTTTTCGGGCAACACTTTTCGGACAACGCCGCCTAAACAGGTGATATGGGAAATCCCGGAGCGGGTGATTGAAATGCCTGTTAAAGAGGCTGAACGTAAGTGGCTGAAAACATTGCTTAAGGATGTCTGGTGAAGACCACCAGGTGCGAGGATTCGCTTTTATCGTCTTCCCACCTATTCGCCTGAATTGAATATTATTGAAATTGTCTGGCGTAAAATCAAATATGACTGGTTGCCTTTTGACGCTTATAAGTCTTTTGCTGATCTCAAAAGAGAATTATTTGATGTGCTTGCTAAT
>CAIMEB010000005.1 GCA_903839855.1 uncultured Methylococcaceae bacterium | reverse complement strand
TAAAGTCAATATTAACTATATTGACTCCGAAGTGATTGAAGACGAGGGCGTTACCAGATTAAAAAATGTGGATGCTATTTTAGTCCCTGGTGGTTTTGGTGAACGCGGTGTTGAAGGTAAAATTGCCACTGTTCGTTATGCTCGTGAAAACAAAATTCCTTATTTAGGTATTTGTTTAGGGATGCAGGTTGCGGTGATTGAGTTTGCCCGTGATGTGGCAGGTCTTGAAGGTGCGCACAGCACCGAATTCTTGCCGACATCTCCTTACCCGGTGATTGGTTTAATCACAGAATGGATGGCAGAAAGTGGTCGCTTGGAAGTACGTGATGAGAACTCTGATTTAGGTGGCTCAATGCGTTTGGGTGGACAGCAATGTCGTTTGCAATCTGATTCTTTGGCGTTTGCCTTGTATCAAAAAGATGTGATCACCGAACGTCATCGGCATCGTTATGAATTTAATAATCAGTATGTCGAGAAACTCGAAAATGCTGGGATGCGCTTTTCAGGCAAATCAATCGATGGTCGTTTGGTTGAAGTAATTGAGTTATCGGATCATCCCTGGTTCTTAGCTTGTCAGTTTCATCCAGAATTTACGTCAACACCTCGAAAAGGTCATCCTTTATTTTCAGGCTTTGTCGTTGCGGCTTCTCAACATAAAAAGGGTTCAATCTAATGGAATTATGTGGATTTAAAGTAGGGCTAGATCAGCCATTTTTCTTAATTGCTGGGCCCTGTGTGATCGAAAGTGAGCAATTGGCGCTGGATACAGCCGGTTATCTTAAAGAGTTAACGACCGCCTTAAATATCCCTTTTATCTATAAATCTTCGTTTGATAAAGCAAATCGCTCATCACACGAAAGTTTTAGAGGCTTAGGTATAGAGAAAGGCTTGGAGATTTTAGCCAAAGTAAAGCAACAAATCGGTGTGCCTGTTTTAACAGATGTGCATGAGGATACGCCTTTAGCTGAAGTAGCGAGTGTGGTTGATGTGATGCAAACGCCCGCTTTTTTATGCAGACAAACTAATTTTATTCAGCAAGTTGCTGCACAAGGCATTCCGGTTAATATCAAAAAAGGTCAGTTTCTTGCACCTTGGGATATGGCTAATGTGGCTAATAAAGCCAAGGCGACGGGCAATCAACAAATTATGGTTTGTGAGCGTGGTGTGTCGTTTGGCTACAATAATCTGGTTTCTGACATGCGTTCACTAGCCGTGATGAGAGACACGGGTTGTCCCGTGGTATTTGATGCAACCCATTCAGTCCAGTTACCAGGCGGACAAGGCAATTGTTCGGGTGGGCAGCGTGAATTTGTCCCTGTGTTAGCAAGAGCGGCTGTGGCTGCGGGTGTTTCTGGTTTGTTTATGGAAACTCATCCTGATCCTGCAAAAGCTTTAAGTGATGGTCCAAATGCTTGGCCTTTATATAGAATTAAAGAATTATTAGACGTTTTATTAACCATCGACAGAGCTGTTAAAGCACAGACTCTGATAGAAACAACTTTATAATCAGGATTGAGTGGATCTCAGATAAATAGAATGCCTCTATCTGGATTAGCCTTAAGTGGTTATAGTTGTGTAAAAGCAATCCGTTCAAAGCTTCCAGTAGAGCTACTTTATTAATTTGAGATAAAAAATGAGCAATCTTCCACGTATAAAGTCAGTGACCGTTAAAGGGCTCTTTAATCAATTCGATCATCATATTGATTTTAACCAGGAGGAACGTATTACCATTTTGCATGGTATTAATGGTGTGGGGAAAACGACTCTGTTGAGGATGATTAATAGTTTATTTAATTTCCGTATTTATAATTTTAACGAAATACCGTTCACCTCGTTCATTATTGAGTTATCAAACGGTAATCACATAAGAGTTGAAAAAAAACATCATAAGACTCGAAATGCACTAGATATTTTTATTAATAAAGAAAGGATTAACTTTCAAAATTTGGATATAGAAAGTCTTATTAAACGACTTCCTTGGATAAGTAAGATTGATGATGATGTATTTTACGATCGCCGAACAGAAGAGCCATTATCATTAGAAGAGGTGATGGAGCAATACGGTGATAGATTACCAAGTAAAGACGTAAAAAATCTTGAGCTTATTGAAAGGTTAGAGCATATGTCAGTTCAACTTATTGAGACTTCTAGGCTCTTTCGTACTGTAAAGCGAGAAGAATTGCATAGGCGTAAAGAAATAATTACGCATACCGTGAAAATTTATGCAGCTGAATTGCAACAGCGTATAAAAAGTACGATGGCTGAATACGCTAAAAAAACCCAAGAATTAGAACAAACATTTCCTTTCAGATTATTAGAAGTGTCAGAGCGTTATACCTATGAGCAGTTAAAAGAACATATTGTAGCGCTACAAGATAAAAGAAACGATCTTAGAGCAATAGGTCTTTTACCAACGACAGACTCAGCTGCCTTAGATGCCAGCTCCATTGACAGTTTAGAGACGCATCATGCGGCAGTGATGAATCTTTATGTAAAAGATAGTGAAGAAAAGCTGACAGTTCTAGAGTGTTTGAGTGAAAAAATAAAGCTTTTGTTAAAAATAATAAACAGTAAGTTTCAAGGGAAAGAATTGCGGATTGACGAAAAGAAAGGCTTTATTATCATTGGAAAAGGGGGGGAAATTGATCCTGCCTTGCTTTCCTCTGGTGAGCAGCACGAATTAGTGATGTTTTATGATCTCATTTTTAAAGTTGAGCCTAATACCTTGGTGATGATTGATGAGCCGGAGTTATCGCTACATGTTACCTGGCAGAATAAATTTATTGATGAATTAAAAGAAATCGTTGCACATTCAAAATTTGATGTACTAATCGCCACGCATTCGCCCACTATTGTTGGGCAAAACTCACATCTTATGGTCGGTTTGGGTGTTAATGAATGACGACTTTTTGTGTCGCTGATACAGGCGGACTTGATGCCGCGCTGATTATGTTTAGAGCTTCGCCTGAAAATAAACAATGCAGTTTTTTATTTGTTGAGGGCGACAGTGATGAAAAGTTTTGGAATGCTAGGATCTTAGAGAAAGCCTGTTGTATTGTCTTTGTCGTTTCATTTCAGAAAAATAATCAGAAACAAACAGGGAAGGCAAGTGTCATTAAAAACATTAGCGACTTGAATGAAAGTAAAAGTAGGCTTGATGGTTTTTTGGGTATTATCGATAATGATTTTGATGCATTAATGAATCTGCCAAGCATAAATAATACCTGTGTTACTGACTCTCATGACTTAGAGACCTTATTGTTAAGCTCACCCCGTGTTTTCAGAGCATTATTAGCAGAATACGGAGATAGTCAACTTATTGCCGATTTTGAAAAGAAGGTTCAGAAATGCATACAAGATTACTTGATTGAATTGGCGTTACCCTTTGCTCAAATCGAATGGCTTAAACAACATTTGCAGCCTGGCTTAGAGCTTAAAGAATTACATAAAAATAATACGCTTCTTATTCCTGATAAGTGGTGTTTAAATCAAATAGATCTTCATACGTTTGCAAACACCAAGGGGATAGACATAACGTCTAAACAGTCTCGACAGTTACTAGAAAAAATGGATCATGTTAACCCTTGGCTATTGTGCAATGGACACATTATGATTGATATTTTATCGCTTGGCTTTCAAAAAGGCGCTTTAGGGAAAAATAAGCAAGCAACTTCTGATAATATATCAAGCTACATACGTGGAGCGATGGATAAGATTGAGCTATATCAAACAGAACTTTGTCAGTCTATTTTCAATTGGCAAGTAAATCATCCACCCTATCAAGTAATACCATAATTCTTTACACTATGCGCAACAATAACGTTGTAGTTTATTTTTAACCTGTGGAGCAACACAATAATATGAGTAAAATCGTTGATATTAAAGCAAGAGAAGTTTTAGATTCACGTGGTAACCCCACTGTAGAGGCGGATGTGATTTTAGCGTCTGGTGTTGTGGGAAGTGCAATGGTACCATCCGGCGCTTCGACAGGTGAGCGTGAAGCGATTGAATTACGTGATGGCGATAAAGCACGTTATTTAGGTAAGGGTGTATTAAACGCAGTAAACAATGTTAAAACTGAAATCCGTGATGCGGTGATCGGTTTAGATGTTAATGATCAAGCGGCGCTTGATAAAGTAATGATCGAGCTTGATGGTACAGAAAGTAAAGCCCGTTTAGGTGCGAATGCTTTATTAGCGGTTTCTTTGGCGGCGGCTCATGCGTCTGCAAAAGAAGCGGGTCAGCCTTTATACCGTCATTTAAATAAATCAGGTGAATTTATTTTACCTGTACCGATGATGAACATCATTAACGGTGGTTCACATGCGGATAACAGCGTTGACTTACAAGAGTTTATGATTTTACCGGTAGGTGCGCCTACTTTCCGTGAAGCAATTCGTTACGGTGCTGAAGTTTTCCATAACTTAAGTAAAGTATTAAAATCTAAAGGATTGGCAACGACTGTCGGTGATGAAGGTGGTTTTGCGCCTAATTTATCGTCAAATGAAGAAGCGATTAGCGTTATTTTACAAGCGATTGAACAGGCCGGTTACAAACCTGGTGTTGATATTTTCTTAGGCTTGGATGCTGCGGCTTCTGAATATTACACAGATGGTATTTATGATTTAGCGTCAGAAAGCAAAACATATACATCAGCTCAAATGGCTGATTTCTTCGTGGATTGGGTAGATCGTTATCCTATTATCAGCATTGAAGATGGCTTTGACGAAAATGATTGGGATGGTTGGAAATTAATCACTGAAAAATTGGGTAGTCGTATTCAATTAGTCGGTGATGATCTATTTGTAACTAATCCAAAAATCTTACAAAAAGGCATTGAAAGAGACATTGCTAATTCAATCCTGATTAAAGTAAATCAAATTGGTACCTTAACTGAAACGTTTGCAGCGATTGAATTGGCGCATAAAGCCTCTTACACGGCTGTTATGTCACATCGTTCAGGCGAAACTGAAGACGTCACGATTGCAGATTTAGCAGTAGCGACGGGTACGGGTCAAATTAAAACCGGTTCTTTGAGTCGTTCAGACCGTGTGGCTAAATACAACCGTTTGATGAAGATTGAAGAAGAATTAGGTGGCTTGGCACGGTACGCTGGTCATAGTGCCTTTAGAAAGCTTTAATCTTGTTTAAAGCGTAGAACAAAACGAAGGGTGCAGAATATATGGGTTCTGCACCCTTTAGGGTATCATTTTATGTTAACGCTATGAAAATTCTTCTTTGTATTGCTGTTCTTTTGATTACTCATTTACAGTATCGGTTGTGGTATGTTGCCGATAATGGCGGCATTAAGCAGGTACTGGCTTATCAACAGGAACTTAACGACCTTACTGTTCAAGTAGAAGAGAAACGTGCCCGTAATAAATCACTTTATGCTCAGGTAGAAGATTTAAGAAAGGGTCAGGAAACATTAGAGGAGCGTGCTAGGGAAGAGTTAGGGATGATTAGAGAGGGAGAGACTTTTTTTCAGGTTCTTGAATAAAGCCTAATAAAGCTCAGGCTCACCGGCCTCTAGGGAATTTAATTGTCGAGCATATTTCTCAGTGGTTTCTTGTGTTGGGTAAGCACTCAATAAAACGCATACTCCCCCTTCTTTATTTCATCCAAAATAAGTCGGCTTTTTTTACAGCGTTGCTGGAACTTTTCAGCGGCACTCAGTACTTTGATTTCCCTCTCAACCCTATAGATTTTATTGATTAAACCCAGGAGGTGATCAGCTTTAGTTTCCCTATGTGGTTTTTCTTTCTTGGGTGCAGGCATCCACCGGTGGAAAGGGATGAAGTGTATGTGGAAATATTTGAACAGCCAGAGAACGTTAAAAAAACAGTACGGCTATTGTAACCTGAGTTATTACGTGCCATTATTTTTGTCAAGAACATAGGCGGGTAATTGAAAAAAGCATTCGGTTAGTATTTCATCAAATTCGAGATAATGCCTGCAAATTTCGACTATAAAGTCAAACACAGCATCACGTAATTTAGGACTGTTCAATACCAAAAAAAGCCCAGTACTAGAACCTGTCTTAGTTCTCTTTAAAATCAGCTTGATAACTTTCCTGATCGCTTCTTTTGTAGTGTATTGGGCGAGTATTTTTAAGAACACCTTGGCGTGTTTGGTATCGGGAAAATATAGCTGCATGCAAATGACTTTAAAAAAAACATCAGGTGATGAATATAAGATGGCGGTCATCATTAAAGGTTCGCTCAGGGTTAATCGATGATAATAAAACCGTCCCATTAAAAACCATTGTTTCTGAGTGAGCATACTATTGGGATTAAACTTACTGACTGCCTGCTCGATAATACTGGCCAAGTTTAAATCGCTTTTAGCTTTGTTAGCTTTTACTGATACAATCTCAATGTTATCAAGATGATAGCCTCGACTGTTATCGACTCTATCAACTGACCAATCGGTCATCTCTTGATGAGCAAACGTAAATGGTTCCTCAATTATTGGACAAACACCTTTAGTCTGTTCTAATTTTGTTATCAAATCAGTAGCGGTAATGGTTACTTCAAGCCCGGTTCTTAAACATCGGTCTCGTATGCTCAGTATTTTTTTCTCAAACTTATTAGAGTGCTGTTTAGAGACATTTTGAATCTTACCCGCCTCAAAACCATACTGAACCTGTTGCCTATGCTCACCCTCAAAGCGACTCAAATCTAAAGGTAGATCAAAACGATAATGATCAAAGCCGATCTCAAATGCTAAATTATTCATAACACCTCTAACGTAAACGTAGTGACCCTTAGCGCTAAAGGCTATTTGCTTTTGTTATCTTAACACGTCGTTCAATCTGGATTTATGCTGTTTGAAACGCTTCAAGTGATTTAAGTGATTTTTTAAAACAATTCATCGAATATAATTAACTGCTGAAATATCAACAGGAAATCATCAGATTATAAGAAAAATGTTGATATTTCAGCATATCTGACTTGCTTGATTGTTTATTACGCGATTTTAAAATCGATGTTGCTATTCGTTTTTGGTGCTGTCAATGCGGTGTTTGATACGGCAATGAATGCTCAAGCCATCGTGGTTTAACATCAAGTGAATAAATCTCTACTCTCGTCAATGTATGGCATGTTTAGTACGGGAGGGTTATTCGGAGCCGATTTTGATTGGTTTTTTAGCAAGTCAGTTTGGCTTATCTACTGCGTTATCAATGCTTGGAATTGATGCCTTGTTAATCGCGATGATGGCTAGGCGGGTGTTAACTTTTATTTACTTCGATCGTTAAAACTAAAGGTGTGTGAGGCCTCATGGCAAACATGGTAGTATGGATTGGAAACTTATAAGCTGGATAGCGCTATGCGACAGTATACCTTTCTCAGTAATAACTCAATGATTTTGCTTATGATATTTTATTCTTTGCAAGTTATCTTAATACCTGAGTATTATTTGTTTCACAATTAAAATTATAGCGATCCCTGGTGAGTGATGAAAAAAGTATTGTTTGTTAGTAGTGAAATCTATCCTCTTATTAAAACCGGTGGGCTTGCCGATGTCAGTGGTAGCTTGCCCCCTGCTTTGCGGGAGCTGGGCACGGATGTGCATTTGCTCATGCCTAATTATCAATCGATAAAAACGACGGAAGACATTTATTATAAAAGCACTATTCAGGTGAATAGGATGGATGTCAATATATTGGAAACACGGCTGCCTGGAACCCAAGTTGTGGTTTGGCTGGTGGATTATCCGATGTTTTTTGATTTTCCGGGTAACCCGTATATCGATGAAAAAGGTGAGCCATGGCTCAATAGTGCAGAACGATTTGCGCTGTTGTGCCGGGTTGCGGTTGAGGTGGCTATGAATCGGGGATATCTGGATTGGGAGCCTGATATTGTGCATTGTAACGACTGGCAAACAGGGTTAATTCCAGCCTTTTTGTCTTTAGAGACGCATCGGCGGCCTGCCACCGTATTTACTATTCATAATATGGCTTATCAAGGTTTATTTTCTAAAGAAACCAGTGGCTTACTTAATATACCCAGAGAGCTTTGGCATTTGAACGGGCTTGAGTTTAATGGATTTTTTTCATTCATTAAAGGTGGGTTGGCTTATGCGGATCGTATTACTACTGTGAGTCCCACTTATGCCGATGAAATCCAGACAACTGAATTTGGCTATGGACTGGAAGGTTTATTAAGTCATAGAAAGGAAGATTTAATAGGTATTATCAACGGGATAGATGCGGAACACTGGAATCCAAAAACGGATACTCACATCGTTGCACCTTACGATAGCTCAACGTTGTCTAAAAAGCAGTTAAGCAAGTCTGCTTTACAAGCTAGAATGGCTTTACCTATTGATAATAAGGTGCCTGTTTTTACACTGATTAGTCGTTTGGTCGAGCAAAAAGGAATAGACTTGATTCTAGATTGTTTGCCGGAGATGTTGACCTTGCCAGTGCAATTTATATTATTGGGTAGTGGCGATAAGGCATTTGAACAACAGCTGACTGATTTTGCCAAACAGAATCCAGAAAAAATGGCGGTTACTTTAGGTTATGATGAAGTTCTCGCTCATCAACTGGAAGCGGGTGCAGATGTTTTTTTAATGCCCTCACGGTTTGAGCCTTGCGGTTTAAACCAGTTATACAGTCAACGCTATGGTACTGTACCCATCGTTAGAAAAACGGGCGGTTTGGCGGATACTGTCTGCGATGCGTTACCCAAAACATTCGCCAATAAGACGGCGACGGGATTTGTTTTTAATGACGCAACAGCAGGCGCTTTAATGGAAGCTATTAAGCGCTCAGTGCTTGTTTATGGTTTTTCAGAGCTATGGTCTCAATTACAACTTAACGGGATGCAGAAGGATTATTCTTGGCTTAGAAGTGCTAAAGAATATCAATCTCTGTATGAGCAACTATAACTTCAAAAAACGGCACCCAATAACTACGTCCAAGGGGGTTGAGTCGAGTGAAATATTCGGGATTACAGTAATTTTTTTTTAAAAAAATTAAAAATAAAATATTATTAACTATCAATAAGATAGTTTTTTTTTAATGTTTTTTATACGATTTTATTGTCTTCCCACGGTTTTTTTTTATTTATAGTTTTGACATGGGATACTAACTCATGATAAAAATTACACCATTGTTGAAAGTTAGTTCGACAATCAATTCATAAAATATTATTTTTGGATTGCTCTCGTGAGGAGAGAGAATAATAAATATTAATAACTATAGAGGATTTTAAAATGGCTGAAGAACAAGAAAAAGACAATACATGGGTAATCGTTGGCGCTTCTATCGCTGCAATAGTTCTTTTGGTTGTCTTGTTGAAGAAAGATGAAACTAAGCATTTAGAAAGTGGTGCGGTTGCTCAACTTCAAACAGAAACATTCTCTAAAATAGAGAAAAGACATACATCTAATAACAGCACTGCGTCTCAAATCGCTGGCAAATAAGTTATTAACCTCCCTCGTTTTATATCCGCGAGGGAGGGTTTTTTACCCCGCCATAATTTTTACCGATTTCTTAATTCCTTTAAGATCGTTTAATATCCATTAAATTAAATACACCGATTAAATGGTGATCTGGACTTTTACTAAAGCTGAATACTGATGAACCTAGCGTTTAAGAAAACACTAGATTCATGTAAATTTTAAGTGTTTTAAGGGTTAGCTACTTTAATTAGCCATCCGGTTTTGTCACTACAGCCTAATACTGCCTTGGCGCTCACATCAATCCTGGCAAAATTGCCATTTAAAGATGCCGGTAATTTGGCTGTTATTTTATGGAAGGTGCTGGTGCTTTGCAGTTTAAACTCCAAGGGTTGCTTTTTTACCGTTAGTTTGATGGTTGTTGGATCAGCCCAATCAGAAATTTTTATAATAAATTCAGATTCGGGAGGTGTTTCAATATTGCTCGGGGCAATATATTCGCTTAAATTAAAGTCTGTGAAGCGGGGTTTCTTACAAAGTTTTTCTTGCTCTTCCGGACTGTAAGCGGCTGCTGTTCCTTGATAAAAAATAAGGGTTAACAACAGCGCAGGTTTGAACATTTTTATTATTTTCATATTAATTCCTCAGTTAATAAGTGGTTTAATCTCTCTAGATCAACCAACCGACATGCTGTGCCACTTTAGTTTTTTTTGTAATAAAATTCAACTATTTTGGTTATAGATAGAAATTAAGGTTAAGAGACCTATCTGCTTTTTTCATATCCTTCACAAAAAACGGCGATGTCTTGTACAATATCCACAGTTTAAACTTTGAAGAGACCATAACATTGAGCGCAAATAACCAAGAAAGCTTAAATTATAAAAGTGCTGGCGTTGATATTGCGGCAGGCAATGAATTAGTTGAGCGTATTAAACCCATTGCTGCCAGAACCCGTACTGCAGGAGTTATGGCAGGGCTTGGCGGTTTCGGTTCAATGTTTGAATTGCCGTTGGATCGTTATCAGAATCCGATTTTGGTATCTGGAACTGATGGAGTTGGTACTAAGCTCAAGTTGGCTATTGATTTAGGTATTCATGATACCGTGGGGATTGATTTAGTCGCCATGTGTGTCAATGATATTATCGTACAGGGTGCAGAGCCTTTATTTTTCCTGGATTATTTTGCTACTGGCAGGCTGGATGTTGATACGGCAACTTCGGTTATTAAAGGTATTGGTCAGGGCTGTGAGTTAGCGGGTGCGGCATTAGTTGGGGGAGAGACGGCCGAGATGCCTGGTATGTACGCTGATGGTGAATATGATTTAGCCGGTTTTTGCGTTGGTATTGTAGAAAAAAGCAAGGTATTAGATGGCTCAAAAGTTAGGGTTGGTGATAAATTAATCGGTGTTGCTTCTTCTGGCCCTCATTCAAATGGTTACTCTTTAATTAGAAAAATTATTACTCATAGTGGTTCTGATCTCTCGGATATTTTTGGTGATAAAACCTTAGGAAGTGCTTTATTAGAGCCAACCCGGATTTATGTCAAATCATTATTAAGCTTATTGGATAAAGTGCCTGTACATGCGTTAGCCCATATTACCGGTGGTGGGTTAACAGAAAATTTGCCACGGGTGTTGCCTAATGACACTCAGGCAAATATTGATCTTTCATCATGGACATTTCCAGATATTTTTTTATGGCTACAGGAGCAGGGTAATGTTGCCTTGGCGGATATGTTAACCACTTTTAACTGTGGTATTGGTATGATAGTTTGTGTTGCATCAGAAGATGAGAAAGCAACTCTGGAAGCTTTACAAAACTCGGGTGAAACTGTTTTTGTGATTGGCGAATTAGTTGAGTCAACAGGAAAATCTGAAGTTCACTACATTTAATCAGTTCCCACACCCCGGTTAAGGAGAGTCTTGAGTTACAACACTTTCGGCTTACCTAATAAGGTTATGTTATGTTTTTTAAGTTGATCAATGCGCCTGTTGCTATGGAAAAACTACCTACTACGCTTTACCGGACGGCTCAAGTTAGAGAATTTGATCAGCGTGCAATACATGACTTAAATATCCCGGGCATTGATTTAATGGGGCGAGCGGGTTCTGCCGTTTTTCAATGCTTAAGAATGCAATGGCCTCAGGCAAAATCTATCGCGGTTTTTTGTGGATCAGGTAATAATGCGGGTGATGGTTATGTTGTTGCTCATTCAGCACTCAAAGCAGGGTTGAGTGTTATTGTTTATAGCTTGGTAAATCTTGAGAAATTAACAGGTGATGCGCTGATTGCCTATCAGTGTTACAGAAAGGCTAAAGGCGTTGTTATTCCTTTTCAGTGCAAGTCACTTAGTGGTACTGATGTTATTGTTGACGCTTTGTTAGGGTCAGGGTTAGATCGTGCAGTGACGGGAGTTTATGCACAAGCTATTAGTGTTATCAATCAGGCATCCGCAAAAGTCATTGCAGTAGATAATCCCTCTGGACTAAATACTGATACTGGTACTGTGATGGGCTGCGCTGTAAAGGCCGATACAACGGTTACTTTTATTGCATTGAAACAAGGCTTGTTTACCGGGCAATCAGCGGATTACTGTGGTGATATTGTTTACGCTTCGCTAGACCTTCCGGATGCTGTTTTTAAGGATGTAGCGCCTTCTGCAATGCGGGTAGTTAAATCAGTTTTGTTACCTCGAGAGCGTTGTGCTCACAAGGGTCATTATGGGCATGTGCTGATTATTGGTGGTGACCATGGTTATTCGGGTGCAGCAAGATTAGCGGGTGAAGCAGCTTTACGGGTAGGTGCTGGTTTGGTCAGTATCGCGACACGTTTAGAGTCCGCTGGTTTAATGAATATCAATAGACCCGAATTAATGTGTCATGGTGTTACGAGTGCTGAGCAGTTAGCTGTATTATTGGATAAAGCCAGTGTCGTTGTTCTTGGTCCAGGCTTAGGTCAAACTGATTGGGCAAAAGCGTTATTTTTACAAACATTAGGTGTCAAAAAACCATTAATTGTTGATGCAGATGGTTTGAATTTATTAGCCCAATTTCCACAGACTAACCCCAACTGGATTTTAACGCCTCATCCGGGTGAGGCCGCACGGTTATTAAGTTGCTCGACTACAGTTATTCAAGAAGACAGGTTTTCTGCTGCGTTGGCTCTTCAAGTCAAATATCAGGGTGTTGTTGTTCTTAAGGGTGCAGGCACCTTAATTTGTTCTGAAGAAGAGTGTGCTGTTTCTATCTCTGGTAATCCAGGTATGGCTTCTGGGGGTATGGGCGATGTTTTGGCGGGTGTTATTGCAGGTTTAGTGGCTCAAGGGTTGTTTTTAAAAAATGCGGCCCAACAAGGTGTTTATGGACATGGTCAAGCAGCGGATTTAGCGGTCGAACAAAAAGGTGAGCGGGGTTTGTTGGCGAGTGATTTAATGCCTTATCTTCAACAATGGGTTAATTAATGCAGATATATTTGCAAAATACAGAAGATACGGAACAATTTGGAGCGCAATTATTTAATACAGCGCTTTTCAGAAAAGTGATTTTTTTGCGCGGTGAGTTAGGAGCAGGTAAAACAACCCTGGTTAGAGGCTTTCTTCGTGCGGCAGGTTATAGTGGTGTGGTAAAAAGCCCAACTTATACGTTAGTTGAAGAGTATCTTATTGGTGATCGGAAAGTTTTTCATTTTGATTTATATCGAGTAGTTGAGCCTGAAGAGTTAGAGTGGGTGGGTATTAGAGATTATTTTAATCAAGACGCTATCTGTTTTATTGAGTGGCCTGAGAACGGTGAGGGATTCTTGCCCGAGTCGGATGCAGTCATTACATTGGAGACTAATGGTGTTGGACGAATACTTACCCTTGATGGAGGTTAATAAAAAACAATCTTGAGTAAGACGCGATAATAAACGATGACTCCTGTAGGGAGAATCTTAATTAATTGCAAGCAATCTTACTTCCTTAATAAAAAAAGATATAGTTTTATAGTTAAAGTCAAATAGTGAGGTTAATGTATTTTTATGGGAAGTTACGGGAAAATTTTGTTTTTCTTGGTATTACAGTTAGCGTCAGTTTTGTGCATGGCACAACAAATTAGTGTAAAGTCATTAGAATTTATTACGACTGAAAAACAAAACCGGATTATTTTTGATGTGACTGCGTCTCCGCAACATCGTGTTTTTGTAATGAATGATCCATCGCGTTTAGTTATTGATATAAAAAATGCTAAATTAATACGGACATTAAGTTCTCCACCCATAGAGCACCCTCTATTTGCCCGTGTGCGTACAGGAATAAAGGATAATACGGATTTAAGAGTCGTTGTTGATTTGAAGGCGCCAGTGACTGGGAAAGAATTTTCTCTAAGCTCTGATAATAGTAGTGAACGTCGATTAGTTGTTGAACTTAATTCATTGCTGGTTTCTCAGCTACAATCCAAGCTCAATAATAACGCGGTCGTTACTCCTCCAGTTAGTCAACCGAGTTCGCCTGAAAATAAAATTGTTGTTAGCAAAGAGGATAATAAAAGCCATAAAGAGCCTATTATTATTGCGATTGATGCGGGGCATGGGGGTAATGATTCAGGTGCCCGGGGTCTTCGTGGTACGGAAGAAAAAATTATTACTTTTCAAATCGCTAAAAAACTTGAGGCATTTATTAATGCCCATTCGGGTATGAAAGCTGTTATGGTTCGTACGGATGACTATTATGTGGGTCTTAGAGAGCGGATGAAAATTGCACGCGCAGCTAATGCGACGTTATTTGTTTCTATTCATGCAGATGCTTTTCAGGATACACAAATTAAAGGTGCTTCTGTCTACACTTTATCGACTACTGGCGCCTCAAGTGAAGCTGCGCGTTGGTTAGCAGATAGTGAAAATGCATCTGATATGGTCGGAGTTAGTCTTCATGATAAAGATGACGATCTGGCTTCAACTTTATTCGATTTAACCCAAAAAGACACTCGAGAAGCAAGTGTTAATGTGGCTAATCATGTTTTAAAAAGCTTTATGAATGTTTCTCCTTTACATAAGGATACTGTGCAAAAGGCTGGTTTTATGGTGTTAAAGTCACCGGACATTCCTTCTATACTAGTAGAAACTGCTTTTATTTCCAACCCTTCAGAAGAACAAAATTTATTAAGTGAACAATTTCAGACGAAAATAGCAAAGACTATTTTTAAAGGGTTAGTTAATTATTTTAATCAATCGTCTTCTAGTGAAAATAGTGTTGCCATTTTAGAATCTTTATTTTTAAGTTAAATTGTTAAATTTCATATTATCAGGTTAATAATGATGGCTTTAAAATCTGTTTTGTTTGAGTGATAATGGGGAGGTCTAAAGAATATATTTTTGCAAAACCGACTTGACGATTTTAAATTTATCTGTATAATGCAGAGTTCTTTCGGGGCAGGCTCCGAAGGGGTAGAAGAAAAATGATTTAAAAGTCTGTTGACATTTTAATTAGATAGGTTAAAATGGTCGGCTTCGTCGGGGTCTGGTAG
>CAIMEB010000004.1 GCA_903839855.1 uncultured Methylococcaceae bacterium | reverse complement strand
CGAAACATTAGTGGAAGAAGTTAGGTTGACTGTCAACAAAGGATTAGTTTTGGGTAATGAGCGATTTAAAGCAGAAATCGAGAGTTTGACTGGTCGACGGATGAAAGCAAAAAGTATGGGACGGCCTTTAGGCTGGAGAAAGGAAATGCCATGCGATATTTGAATTCGTGTATCTGATCACTTACACTTATATGAACTTTTTTGTTTCCGGTGATTTAAGTTTACTCTGACCCCAGTTTACCAACATTCATCGTTAAACTTTTTTATTAAATTTTAAACTTAAATCACAGATCACAATATGGCAGCTAATAAACCGGGCAACCTATGTGCAACTAACGCAGAACCGATCGATGATGGAACTCATTGTTTATTCCGCTCACCTTCACCGGGTCCATCAGTTTTATATACTTTTTTTGAAGATAAATTTCTCATTGGAGTAGGACTTGTTGAGAAAAATCTGCGTTTAAGTATATCTGCAATTATGCCTAAAACTTTAAGTGCGTTAGATTTTGAGGATGCAGCTAGATCCCTTGGAAGCCATATTGATGTTAATTTACTTCATGCATTTTCGACCGTAGAATCTGGAGGTAAGAGTGGATTTGGATCCACTGGCTTACCGATAATTGCTTATGAAGGACATATATTCCGAAAATACACTCACAAAAAATATGATAAAGATTATCCTTTACTTTCTTATCATTATGTTAAAAAAGCGGGAACAGAGTGGAAAAAAAATAATAAGGATCAAGTAACTGCATGGAACACTCTTAATGCAGCAATTGCACTTGATGAGATAGCAGCTCTTAAATCATGTTCTTGGGGCATGTTTCAGTTAATGGGATTCAATTATGAGTCGTGTGGTTATAAGGATGTTAAAGGGTTTGTTGCTGCAATGAAAGCGAGTGAGCGAGGCCAGCTTGATGCTTTTGTAGGTTTTTGTAAAAAAAGGAGAGGTATGGTTGATGCGATGCGCAACAAGGATTTTGCTACCATGGCGATGTTATACAACGGGAAGGATTATGGCGACTACGATCAACGCATCAGAAAAGCTTACAAAAAGCTAATACATAAATCTTAAGTATAGGCCCGCTTTAACTGGAATTAAAAGTGATTAGAGGCCATTAGAGGAAAAAAACAGATGAAAACTTATAATAGATCATACCTTATTATAACGATATTATTACTAGTAATTGCACCAGCATCAGCTGAAAGATCTCCGTCACGATTTAAATCTGGTCAGTATGAGAATCTTAAGTTAGCTATCGATGAAAGTGGTCATTTAACAGGTTTTTACCATGAAGAGCAGGGGGATGGCGTAGTAAAATCTTGCTCTTTCTACTTAGCGGGACTGGTAGATGGTGATAAAAGCACCGTGGTAACTTGGAGTAATAAGGCGTTTACAGGAAAACTGAAAGCTAATAGAGATAGCGTGACACTACAGATAGAAAATGGTCTCGATCATTTAGGGTGTGGTTTAGTACTTATGCCTGAAATTAAAAGTGGTCTTGATCTTGAGCGAGATTCACTTTCTGAGTTGCTGGAACTAAGAAAAGTATCTTCTCCAAGAGTACATTTTCATGAGAAAGCTGACGCTAAATCAGAGCTTAAATCCTATTTGGTAGATGGCAATATTGTTGGCGTTATGGTTAGAAAGGGCGATTGGATAGAAGTTGAGTATCAAGGTGTTAAGCGCACCACAAAAGGTTGGATACCCGTTAGTTCCACAGAGGCATTGACACCACCCAAGTGATTAAGTTGGCTATGGTCATAATAACTGGGGACAGAGTACGCTTAAATATTTTGAATCGCTTTGCAAAGCGTAAAAAAATATTTTAATTACAACTACGAAAATTATATGAATGACAATAAATTAATCCATGTATTAAAGCCTGGGCAAGAATTAAGTATTAAATGGAGAAAAAGAGAGGGGTTTATTAAAGATGTTTTAACTAATTTAAAGTTAACATCAGATAATAACGGAAATCCTTACGCCAATGCTTACGTGGTTTTTGTGGATTCAGAAGGTTTATCTATTTATATTAATAGAGGTTATTCTTTTGGTGGTGATCTTGAAATATATATTTCAAAAAAAGATGTTGCTTGGCAAGAGTATTTCGAACCATTGGATTCTTATAATCAATCCTATGTGCGCTATCGACATTATTTAAAGAAATTTCCTCATGAATTTATTTAAAGCTTAAATAACTTTGAATAACTAGAGTTAATAACTGGGGTCATTGTAAACTTAAATTTCTGCCTTACTGTTTAGCAGAAGGTGCCCCGTTGATGTTCCACAGCATAATATTCAGCGAGGTAATAATCAGCAGATTTGTTTTGCTTCAGAACAGGACTTTGCGGCTTATGTAGGTTGGTTGAAAGACTACTCAAAAAAATATCAGGTTGATATTCATGCCAGGATTAATGACTAATCATATTCATTTGCTCTGTACACCTAGAGTAGAAAATGCGGTCAGTTCTCTGATGCAAGCCTTAGGTAGACAATATGTCCGTTATTTCAATTTTAGTTATAAGCGAACGGGCACGCTCTGGGAAGGTCGATTTAAATCTTGTCTGGTAATAGTTATTTATACTCTTTGATTAAAGTTAATTATAATTGTTAAAGTGTTATTAATTGTTAAATAGGTTAGTGAGGAAATATAGAGTTGAGCTTGATTTAAGTTTACTCTGACCCTAGTTATACTAGTTATATTCTGCTTATAATCTTATTGTATCGGTCGACACTTTAGTGTATTTTGGCAATTTAAGAAGTTTTTTGGTTGCCTCTAAGTTAGCTTTAATATCAAGGGGTCACCTTGTTTTTACTGTTGAAAAATGTTTTGATGTGAAAGAGTTTAAACTTAATATGCACGGTCGTTATAGTCATTCGCAGCTATTTAGAAGATCTTCTTAATGAGCTAGGCTTTAATATTTGCTCAATTAAAGATGTTATTTTAAGAAAAGAAGCGGGTGAGCCTGTTTCTGGATTGTTAATAACGGCTACTATAGATTAAATAAATTGAGCTTATTATAGTGACGATTCTATATCTCTATTCTAAAAGGAAAACTACTTGTTATGTCTGATCAAGATAATCGTTTTGCGTCGGTCACTACGCCATTGGGTAAAGATTTTTTATTATTTAGCCGTATGCATGGTACTGAAAATATTAGTAGACTTTTTGAGTATGAAGTTGATCTTTTAGTCGATAAAAAAAATCTTAGCTCTATAAGTTCTTCTGGATTTCCTACAGATAAAATTTTAGGTGAGGGCATCACTATCGAGATGGCTTTGCCATCGGGTGGTAAGCGTAATTATCATGGCATCGTCACGCAGTTTAGACATTATGGTGCAGAAGATGAGTTTTTTTTATATAAAGCGGTATTAAGACCTTGGTTATGGTTTTTAACTCGCACGAGTAATTGTCGAATATTTCAAGATTTATCAGTCCCTGATATTGTTAAAAAAGTGTTTAGTGATAATGGTTTCAGTGACTTTAAATTAGAATTAAGCAATTCTTATAAGCCGACTGAATATTGTGTGCAGTACCGTGAAAGTGATTTTAATTTTGTCAGTCGCTTGATGGAACATGAAGGAATTTTTTATTATTTCAAGCATGATGAGGGACAGCACACATTAGTTATTGCAGATTCTATTAACGCATATCAATCCGTTTCTGGTTATAGTTCTATTTCATACTTTCCACCTGAAAATACTGGGCAACGTGAAGAAGATCATATATTTGAATGGCATACTTCACACAAAGTGAAGTCCGGCACTTATGTTTTAAATGATTATGACTTTGAGAAACCAAAAAGTAATTTGGTGAGTAAGTTTACCAATAAAAATCAACACGCCCATGCTGAGGGTGAGCATTATGATTATCCGGGACAGTATTATGATTCATCTGCAGGTGATTCCTATGCCAATATTAGATTAGAAGAACTACAAGCGGATTATGAGGTAATTAGTGGTAGAGGTAATGCTTTTGGTTTAGTTACCGGTATGTTATTTACTTTAAAAAACCATTATATCGCTACCGAAAACGTAAAACATATTGTTATAGCGTCTAGTTTTTATATTGTTTCTAATGATTATCGTGCTAGTTCTGCACAGGCTTCATATTACGAGTGCAGTTTTACTGCGATTCGTTCTACTCAGCAATTTCGTCCTAAAAGAATAACCCCTGTGCCTTTTGTGCAAGGTCCGCAAACTGCAACAGTTGTGGGTAAAGAGGGCGAAGAAATATGGACGGATAAGTATGGTCGTATTAAAGTACAATTCCATTGGGAGCGCGAAGGTAAAAAAAATGAAACGAGTTCATGTTGGTTACGGGTTTCTTATCCGGTAGCGGGTAAAAGTTGGGGCTGGGTGTCTTTACCCCGCATTGGTCAAGAAGTTGTGGTGAGCTTTTTAGAAGGAAATCCAGATAGACCTTTAATAACCGGTAGTGTATACAATGGTGATAATTCTCATCCTTATGATTTACCAGCGAATCAAACTCAAAGTGGTATAAAAAGTCGTAGTACTAAAACAGGGGCGGCTGATAATTTTAACGAAATTCGCTTTGAAGATAAAAAAGATTCGGAAGAAGTTTATGTACATGCGGAAAAGAATTTTAATTGTGTCATAGAAAATAATGAAACCCGTAAGATTGGTTTAGATAAAAAGGATAAAGGTGATCAAACTATCGAAATACAAAATGATAGGAAGATTACTTTAAATCAGGGTAATGATACACTTAATGTAAAAAAAGGTAATCGTGAGTTAAATGTTGATACCGGAAATAACACCTTAAATGTTAAGCAGGGAAATGACAATATTAATGTTAGTACGGGAGATTATGTTTTAAAAGTTGACGCTGGTAACGCCACAATTACTGCTATGCAATCCATTGTACTTAAGGTCGGTAGTAATAGTGTAAAAATTGATCAAACAGGCATAACTATTAAAGGGATGATGGTTAAGGTGGAGGCTGATGCAACGTTAGACGCAAAATCTGCTATGACGACAATTAAAGGTGACGGTATGCTGACCTTAAAGGGTGGTATCACCATGATTAATTAACGGTTCTTTATATGACTAATACTGACTTAATTAAAATTAAACAGCCGAATGCAATGGCAATTTGTGAAGGCATTGAGTTCGAAGAAGAAGCTACTGCTTTACTTAAGTATAATCCTACCGTTATTAGCTTTATCAATGAGTTAATTGCCCAAAAACTTTATACAGATGCTGTGCGTTTCTTAGCGCATGCATTACCCAAAAGAGAAGCCACTTGGTGGGCATGTTTGTGTGCAAGAAAAAATTTTACCGATACAACACCAGAAAATGAATTAAAAGCAGTTGAATTTGCAGAGGCATGTGTCTATCAGCCTAATAAAGAAAACCGGAAAATTATATTACCTATTGCTGAAGCTATTGGTTTTAAAACGGCTGCAAGTTGGGCTGCAATGGCAGCTTTTTGGAGTGGTAATGATATTTCCCCTATTCCAGAAGCGATCATACCTCCTGACGAAAAGTTGTACGCTAAAGCTGTCGTCGGGGCGATTATGCTATCAGCTACTCAAGGTGATGCAGGTACAATAAATGATAATTACAGTCTTTTTTTAAAGCAGGGTTTGCACATTGCCAGTGGTGGTGATGGGCGAAATATAGAATAAGAATGCTGTTAACTTTATTTAAATAGGAATTGATATTATGGGACAGCCCGCCGCAAGAATAACAGATATGCATGTTTGTCCAATGATGACGCCTGGTGTACCGCCTATTCCGCATGTGGGTGGGCCAATATTACCACCAGGCGCAGTCACTGTATTAATTGGCTGTCTTCCTGCAGCTAGAGTGGGTGACATGGCTGTTTGTGTTGGGCCTCCAGATTCAATTGTGAAAGGCTCTACAACAGTTTTGATTAATAGTATGCCTGCTGCAAGAATGGGTGATATGACAGCACATGGTGGGTCAATTGTGGTGGGTTGTCCTACTGTATTGATAGGTGGTTAAGCAGGGCAATCGCGCTTAAATTACCCCTTTGCATCAAGCTTGCTTAAAATAGTAAGGTTAGGGTAAGACGATAGCTAGATGTAATACTGACCTAGTAAGGAGTAGATGGTAGTTATCGAGAGCGCAAACAAAAAACACCCTCTTTGCTGGAGAGAGTGTCTGTTTATTTTTAGAGACGATAGGCTATTTGTTATGGCCCGATGTTCACCCGTTGCACCGCTGTGTACTCACCATTGGCAATGCCTTTATCCCACCAGCGCAAGCGATACTCGCGTATTTCTGGCACGTTAGCCACCAGCAAATCACGTTCATCGTACCAGGGCTTGGTGACTACGACGCCCAGAACCTCCCAATCACCATCACCACGGCGACTCTCAACGATAACACCATCATGACTGTATTTGGTAAACATCAGCTTGACCCGTTCACCCAGCATACCGCGTTCGGTAATCACCGTAAACTCAGAGATTAAATGGGTATCGACACTGACAGTACCGATAATACCTAAATCTTTACCGACTACCTGATTATAAGTCGCGGCTGTTTTAATGCGTTGCACTAAATTAAATAAGCGCGTCAGAACACCGGGTAACACCGGCACCGGTTCGGGATCAAAAACCACATGCACGGGCAACGCAACCAGATCACTGCCTGAGCCAGTTCCTATCAGGGCTTTAAAAGCGGAAGCCTCCATTGCATTTTTCTGAATGGCGGGGTTCCAACTCTGTAGTAGCCAGATATAAAAATCAATATCCGCTAAGGTACCCGCTATATCATCCAGAGTAAAACCCAGGTCAACACAGTGTACGGGTAGCTTGGTGCGAAAATGAGCAAGCCAGGCTGTACGATCAGCTTCGCTCGACGGGAAATAACCTTGATTAGCCATAATCTTTGAATCCTTTATTAAGACAGCAACATAACTGGGACTCTCAGCCGCTTTATTGAGTGGCTGAGAGCTTATAGTGGGATGTTCCAAGCATTCGTTGTGAGTCTCTGCCGCTTTGTTGGCATAGATTCTAGTGCTATTAGCACCCTCTGCACCGCTACAAGCTCATGTAGTGAGGTATGATCATAAGCGACTAACAGCAAGATACGTCTGCAAACACGGCGGAGGCGTGGAGTAGAACGCTAATGGATGCCAGCACCTACGTAAGCACTGCCTAACCCTTTACCAGTAACGCCAAGACTTCGTAGCGTGTTCCAACCACTCCTGCCAACCCTTCCAAACCCACGTCAGCAGAACCAAAACCTTTATAAACTCTGCCGACAAGCATGACTATAGACCTTAATTTCAATAAGTGATAGTTAAATAAAGTTTATTTTTAGGTTGACTCATGGATAGGCTTATTGAGTGGTTGATAGCAGTGCTGTTGTCAACGTATTAGTGGTCTTGAAGAAGGGAACGTTAGCCGCAAATTAAGTTAAGTTTCATTTTAAATGACTGTATGTATCACTCAGGATGAAGAAGGAAAATCCCGCTCAATCACTCGGAGCAAACCCCATTGACCGATGTCCGCTATGCGTTGTTTGGCTTTTTGCAGATAGTCATCAGCCGTTTTGGCGTATAAATCGGTATTTGTACTTCGGTATTCCTCGCCGCAGTCTTGACGTAGTTTGGCAGCGAACAAATCCAATTCGGCATCGCGCAGGTGATAGCCGGTTTCTTGGATAAGTTGTTTTGCCTTAATGTAATGGTTTAAAGCGGTGTCGAAGTCTTTGGTTACAAGACTGTAACGTCCATGTATTAATAAGTAATCGATTTGATATAGCTTCATGCTACAGCGTTCGATGATGTCCCATGCACTGTTTAAATCGGCTAGTGCGAGGTCAAGTTGATTTTGGGTGAGGTAAAAGTCGGCGCGGTATAAGTAGAATAAAGGAGCATCGTTCATTTTCCCGGCTTTCTGAGAGCTTTGTATTGCTAGTTGAAAATACTGTTCTGATTGATCAATTTCATTTAAAGAAAAACAAGCTCTAGCAAGGGTAACATAGTCTAAAGCAATACTAATTAAGTGATCTGATTTTTTTGTAATCGATTGTAAACTTTCTTGTGTTGATAGAGATTTCAATGCTTCTTTATCTTTGGCTCTATCAAGTAATAAAGTGCAATACCGATAACCTCTTAGTGAGGATCGTAGGTAATCCTCTCTGTCTAGTTGTTCCGCTTGCTCAAAATTCACTAATGCTTCATCAAAGCGTCCTTTAGAATATAGTACCGTGGCAAAATAACTTTGACTTACTATTTGCGAATGAACATCTTCACTAAAAGATGCGTATTTTATTGCCTCTTGTGCTATAGAGTAAGCTTTATCTACTAAACCTAAGTATAAGTATAAATCAACCAAGTTACGAGCTGCTCCAGCAGCGAACTCCCAATTTTTTAATCTTGAAGATAAGTCTACTTCCGTCTTTCTTAATTCAACAGCCTCTTCTAAACGTCCTAATGCCATTAGACAGTATGAAGTCGAATCTAATATTACTACTTGATTCTCTTCCGTTAAGTTACTATCTACTATCATTTGTTTCCGATCTTGTGAAAAAAAAAGCTAAGGCTGATAAATCTTGTGAGTATGCTCCTAATTTATCCCAGCTACGATATTCATTATTCTGACGAATACGGTTCAAATAAACTTCAAGAGCTTCCTGTTTTTTTTCTGCTAAACACCCATGTCTCACTGCGCGGTAAAGCGGCTGCATTTCTTGCAACGTATCAGGAAATTCATTATTTGGCAGTCCTTGATAATAATCAAATAAAACCCCATGCGCTTGTTTAAAAGCTTCAGGATTATTTTCTTTAAATTTTTGTCCAAAATAATCACGAATAATCGGATGTGTATCCCATTCCATGCGTTGAAATGTGCCTTTTTTATCCAATAACAACCCCATTTTTACTAATCGCTGCTCTACCTCTTGGAGTTGTTTTGTCGTTAAAACGCGTAACGGTTCCGCGTGGCTAGCTTTCTCAATCAAAACTGCTTTTTCTGTCCCGTTCATCGGACGGTCAAACAAACCCAATAACTGTAAAAAACGACGGGAAGTATCATCTTGCAATTTATCGTAATAATCCAACACCCGCAAGGCATGACGACTGTCTTTTTCGGCATAACTATTTCCATGCGCCTCCGTTAAAGGCGGTAACTCTTTGGCATAACTTGGGTCACCGTTGTAATGTTCTCTTAACAAATGCCCGATTAACACCAAACTTAAGGCATGACCATTTAAGTCTCTGCTAATTGCCAGATGGTCTTTCCTCTTGCCTGTTACCCTTAATTTTTTCAATAAGGTCGCACCGACGCCAGGCGACAAGGTTGTTAAATCGACTGTCTGATAATCTTCTTGATGCCATTGATTGAGTCCGGTTACTTCAAAAATTGCTTGACGTGAAGAAATCAAAACAAAACTTTTCACCTCCGCACACCTGAAACAGTGGATAAATTCTTTTAACACTGTGTCTTGCAATTCGCCATCTTTGCCATGTTGTAATGCTTCCAATCCATCAAGAATCAGTAAACATGGTTTTTCCCGCAAACACTGCACTAAAATATACTCGGCGCGGTCACAGATGCGGAAAATGAAAGAGGTATAATGCTCCAATTTACCTAAAAATATGACATGCTTAAAATCAAATTCACAGAGGCCGAAGTTGAACAGTTATACCAACAATTCATGGAACATCCTT
>CAIMEB010000003.1 GCA_903839855.1 uncultured Methylococcaceae bacterium | reverse complement strand
GTGATGTTTGGCGGCACTTACAGGGTTACCGTTACCGAAACCTCATCATTTCTTCAAGTTTTTTGTAAATCTTCGATTCACTATTTTGTCTGTAGCCCCTTATTTATATGGTCTACAGCATTTCCGTTCAGACACTATATAATATATATCTTGAATGTAACAGCTTTGTTCTATTTTACAAATAAATAAACATCTGACCTCATTACACTCTAAAACATTTGACTTTTTATCCCTATCCTCCAAAAATATTCTTTAACAACCCGCTTTGACTATACTAATTAACAATAATACTCAGCGGGTCAGTCCAGGCACCGTCACCATGATTGCCCACCGCTCTAACACGTAGCCAATAAGTTTGGCCGGGCGTTAAATCGCTCAATAAGATATGTGAGGCATTCTTGGATGAAAGTACATGTTGCCAGTTGGCCTCAATACTGGGGTCACCTTGGGTGCTTTGTACTTCATAACTACCTGCACCCACTAAACGAGTCACCTGAACATTTAAGGTGCTTGTTAAAACCCCATGAGTGACCTGAAAGCCAATCGGTGCTGGTAAAGGGTCAATACTACCTGTGTGTACAATGTCTCGACGTAAGTCATAACCGGTAGTCGCAAGAATAGACAGATCACCTTGAGCAATAACTTCCAGATAGGGAGCCAGTTGTTTTAACAAGACGGTTAACTCTGCACGTAACGTATCGCGTAAGACAATCTTAAGAGTATCCTTTGTCAATGCGGCGTGATAGGCATCCTGATAAGCGGTATAGGCCGCGTTAATGGTTTCTATACTGGGTACTTGGGTTATCCAGGGTAATGGATAAAGCGGGTTGCCTGTTAAAGCAGCATTGATAACGCCGGTTTTAACCAGAAAATCCGCTTCGTTCAAGTGTTCAAAAGTAATAATCAGCTTAGGCTGCATGATGAAATTCCAATGGAGCGTAGGAATGATTTAAAAATAGGCAGAAGGCTTATTCTTAATTGGGACGGCTGTCCCGACGCATAGCATAGTCTCTTTTTTCAGAAACCCTAGCTATTTATTGCAATAATGCAAAATAATGCCTTAAAAAGCATCCATTAGTGACAGAGAGAACACCCTTACCCCTTGCGCACTGCATGAAATACTTGAAGACAGCACGTCTACACTAAACCGCCCTGAGGAGGCGGAGTTTTACGCTACTCATGGATAATATGTCTAATTTAGTTAGACAATAGTAACTGTTTAACTTATAATTTTTATAGGTTAAATGAGGATTTGCCATGAGCAAAAAAATTATAAGCTTTGACCTGTCAATCAGCATGGCTAGTAAAATAATTAAAGATCTTGCGCAAGACTCTTCAAATATATTCTTAATAGATCATGCAAAGAATAGCATGAAAAAACGACACATCACACTTATACAAATCATCCAATGTTTAGTAAATGGATCAATAACAGAGGGACCCTATAGAGATATAGGTTCAGGTAATTGGCGAGTAAGAATGCAACACTTTTCATCTGGTCAATGTATTAGGGTTGTGGCTGAATTAATGACAAATGATAATAATGAAAAAATAATTGTTATCACGACATTTTAACTGGAGATTGTAATGTATCACTATCAATCATGCGGATTAAATACCATTTATTTGGTAAATGGTTATCACGAAATTGAAACGCCCTATGGCAAAGCTGTGTCTATCGACGATGTAGAAGGACTTGATCGCGCTATTGCACATAGTTTAATTACTTACAAAGCAAGAATAACTGGCAGTGAATTTAGATTTTTACGTAAATACTTGGGATTATCTCAGGCTAAACTAGCCTTGCTATTAGGAAATAATGAACAAGCAATTGCACTATGGGAAAAAAAAAGCAATATCCCACAATGGGCAACTAATATGCTTAGGAAATTGGTATCAGAACATCTTGGTGATAATAAAACACTCATGGAGATTATTAATCACTTTAATAATCTGGATAAAATTGAGTATGATGAATTCATGCGCTTCGAAGACCTAAATAATCAATGGAAAATAGCTGCTTAAACAAAAAACACCATTGAAAACTATCACCCGTAAGTATCCTGCTTTGCAGGAACTATTTTAATCGCGAGTAAAATTTGCTCGTGCCTCTGGAATGACCCGTGAGGCGATTTAACAGGCTAATGGCTCGCAATTGAGTACAATAACCTAAAATAATGCCTTAAAAAGCATCCATTAGTGACAGAGAGAACACCCTTACCCCTTGCGCACTGCATGAAATACTGGAAGACAGCACACTCAATACCTAATGGGTAGTGCACCCCATAGGTGAAGAGGGGACACTTAATACTAAGAAGGTGCACACTCAATACTTAAAGTGAGCGCACTCATCACCGTCAATCAACACCTATCTGTTGTTCTAATACCTCATATATAAGTTCAGAGGACAGTATCCATGACGTGTTCCGAAAAGTGCTAAAAAAAACGTATCCCACAACTCTGTTTGACTCGATAGTATTCGATGGGTTCAAGGGAGGTATTATGTGGGGTGGTGCTTAGTATTGTATGCTTGGCAACACGCTATTGTATGTCTGACGACAAGCTGTTGAGTGTGCTGTGATCTATAATAATACGATGAGCACGTTTACAATAATACGATGAGCACGTTTACCTTTAGTCTTAACCTTTGCCTTAATCACTGACCTTTTGATTCGAATCTTACGGCCTTCTCTAATGTAGTAAAGCCAGTTCTATTCATGGAATCAGTGACGATTAAGGGATCATCAGCCTTGATTAAGAATATAGCTTACAATAGCGCTTTCATAAAGCATATCAATATGCGAGGATAACACTTGAACAACACGCAACCATTCATCAAGTCTATACAGATCAATAATGTTCGTCACCTTCAAGATGTTTCCATTCTCATTGATGAGTCGAGGCCTCGACATTTAATTCTCACTGGCCCCAATGGGTGCGGCAAGACATCTTTACTCCGTTTTCTCAAGGATTACCTTGAAGGCATTCCCAATAGGGAATTGCTCAATATAGAAAATTTTAAAAGAGCTATTATTAACACGGAACAACAAAATTTATCCTTAAAAACACAGTTAGATTCAGGGATATCAGAGCAGCAAAAAGACCAAATTAATGGGCAAATTTCAAAGTCGGATAACAATATTCACCTTTGGAATCAACAGATCGCCAAATTCAATAGCCTAAAGCCCTCCGTATCCAATCTGACAGAAATGATAGAGCTTTACCATAGAGGCGAGTTCTTAATTAGCTTTTTTGAGGCTAAACGCTCCTCTGAAATCCAGGCCGTAAATGGGGCACAAAAACTTGATCTACCGAAGATAAATCCTATCTGCATCAATCCTCAATCCGTGGGTTCTAAGTTCCTTCAGTTTTTGGTCAATCAGGAAAATAGAGCCGCATTGCTTCTCCGAAAGGGTGATCAAGCAGGCGTTAATGCAGTACAAACATGGATGAATAAAATCACAGCCAAATTCCGGGAGCTTTTTCAGAGCGATGAACTGACACTCGAATACGATATTGATAACTTCGATTTCACTATTAATATACCTGGCCGCAAACCCTTTCGTTTGGTAGACAATCAATTATCCGACGGCTTCTCTTCGGTACTTCAACTCGTATCCGAATTACTACTACGCATGGAGGCAGTCACTGCGGGTAGCTATGAGGTTCCAGGCATTGTTCTCATCGATGAAATCGAAACCCATCTGCATATTAAGTTGCAAAAGGCTATTTTGCCGTTTTTGACTGATTTCTTCCCCAATATCCAGTTCATCGTAACAACACATTCGCCTTTTGTGCTGACTTCGCTGAATGATGCTGTGGTATTCGACCTTGAATCTAAATCGCGCTGGGAGAATATGGCTCCCATGTCCGCGAGCACCGTGGTGGAAGAATACTTTGATTTGGATCTTTATTCCAACGAGATAACACGCATGATCAATAGATATGATGAGCTTGCCCGATCAACCTCACGCTCTGATGACGAAAATAAAGAATATAGCCAAATCCATACTGAGTTAGAAGCAATCAAATATGAAGATGCTCCCGAACTCGTTGCTCATTATAACTCCATCAAGGCGAAGGAATCACAACAGTGATTTATGTCAAAAAAAGCGAAGGAGTACACTTGAAATCTATGCTTGAGACTGCCAAAAGTAAGGATAATGAAGCGGTGTATCGAACAGGACCAGTCTACGAGCAAATTAAGACTGATTTCTATGAGAAATGCTATCTCTGTGAGGATAATGAAGTGACTTCTATTCAGATTGAGCACTTCGAACCTCACAAGAATGATATGACCAAAAAATATGATTGGAATAATATCTTTTATTCTTGCGGGCACTGTAACAATATTAAAGGCGCAAGCTTCTGGCCACTTCTAAACTGCACTGATGCCGGCGATCAAGTATGGGAGTCTATTGAAATCTGTTTCGAAGCATATCCTAAGGCTACTGTTAATGTTCAGCTCAGTTCGGCATGTACAAAAATACAGGAAGGCGAAAACACCCTTGAACTCTTGAATAAGATTCTTACCGGGAAAGATGCAACGCCTATGAAGAAAGACGAGGCGGCTAACCTCCGAAAGAAAATGCTACGTGCTTATAATCAACTCTCTAAAGCCATTGGTAAGCAAGACTTAGATGCTATTAAGGACTGCATATCTGACAAAAGTGCTTTTGCAGGAATGCTGCGCTGGCATCTAAAAAACAATTTCCCTAGCTTGTTTGAACAGGCCATGTCCTTACCATTCGACAATTGATCTCGAAACTGCATACTTCGTTTGAGATAATCTACATGATCGATTAACATAATAATAACAATCCCTCAATAAGTATTTGTGGGTAACTGCATCACTTTACCTTATTCATTTTCATCTGGACTTTTACAAGGAAAATAGGCGATAACAATGGCACAATTTACAGTGACGGGTGAGATTGATCCCTTTTTGCATATCAGCTTAGTCCGTGGTGAAAAGATTTATTGTGAATCTAATGCCATGGTGATGATGGAAAGTGCCTTAGAGCTAAAAGGAAAAATGACCGGCGGTATCGGCAGCGCGTTAATGCGCCGCTTTGCGAATGATGAATCCTTTTTTCAGCAACATATCGAGGCGGTTAGTGGGGATGGGGATTGCTTATTATCACCGACTCTCCCAGGTGCTATACAAGTACTGGAGGTCGGTACAACCAGTTATAAAATAACCGATGGCGCTTTTGTAGCGGCTGAAAGTGGAGTTAGCTTAAACGTACGTACTCAAAGCTTAGGGTCGGCGATGTTCGGTCAAACCGGCGGATTTTTTATCTGTGAAGCGACGGGCTTTGGCAAACTGGCTGTGTCGGGTTTCGGCTCCAGTTTTGTGCTGGACGTTGAACCCGGTAAGGATATTATTATCGATAATGCCCATGTGGTTGCCTGGGACAGTGCATTGCATCATGAAATCTCTGTGGCAACCCAACAATCCAGTGGCTTTTTAGGTCAAATCGTCAATAGCGTCACCAGTGGTGAAGGCATGGTACTCAAGTTTTCTGGTAGAGGCAAAGTCGTTATTTGTTCACGTAACCGTGAAAACTTTATTAGCTGGTTGCTGAAAGGAATGCCGACCACTAGTTAACGCTATAAACATGCCATTGTTGATAGGTGAAATCGAAGTTTCCATAGGTCAATATGGTTAATTATTGGTTAATAATTTATCAACAACTGATTGACAAACTCTTTGGAAAGATTTTATATTAAAGTCCGAAGAGTGGTTCCCTCAATACGGACAATACGGATTTCTCCTCCTTGAACCGCAAGCACTCTGTCAACTAATTCCCTGTGGCGATAGGAGACTTTAATGATGCAATACCGATCCAGGTTTATTGTGGCTTTGCTGCTAAGCGGAATTGGAGCTTGTTCAACTTTAAATTATCAGCAGCCAATTACCCAATTCTCTCAAGGTGTATCTGACCTCAATGCGGCTTTTAATGCTCTAAAAGTAACAAGAGATAATGCGGCTATTAACAATTTAGCAAATAGTTTAAAACTTCAGGGCACCTTCCTGAGTCTGCCAACAGACTGTCCAATAACCGATAACCCTCCCAGAGAAGCAAAACCAGGCGATTGTTCCTGGTCTATTCATTACCCAGGCGGTAATAAAGTAGCTGCAAATGTAAAAAATCACGAGGCCCAATCACTGGCCTTTATTTCAGCATTGAATGCCTACGGTCAGGGTCTTGTTGTCATTAGTAGTGCTCAGGATGTTGCAGCCTTAAAAGCGGCAGTAGCAAAAGCCGGATCTGCAATATCCACGGTTTCATCGGTAGCCATGCCAGGTTCTGGAACTGCAGTCAATATCATAACAACCGGTTTTGCCTGGTTGTTTGGAGAAATAGCGGATGCAGAACGCCTCAAGACACTGGCAGCCATTGTAGAGCAGGCCGATCCAGTCATTCAAAAAGAGACTTCTCTATTACAGAAATCAGCCGAGCATCTTCAAGCTGAAATTTTAAATGATCAGCAGTACATTATTTATAGTGAGATGGCGCAAGTTACACTGCTTAGCAAAAGTAACGGCAGTTATTCGGATATTAATACAGCGGCTCAAAATGTCGTCAATGATGCGATTGCCTATGATAAAACCGCTTCTAATGGTATTGGAGGCGCCTTGGTCAAAATGAAGTCGTCACACGCTGATTTATTGAAAAGCCTTAAGAAGCCAGATATTAATTTTGAAGATGCCATCAGCACGGCTTCAGACTTTGCTGCGCAAGCGTCCACCTTAATGACTATTGAAAAAGGTAATTAAAATGCTATCCCCAGATACTATTAAAAGTTTCCAAACACAAATCAGCAAGGCTGAAGCAAATCTTGATGTGATAGACAAAAAAATTCAGGAATCGATTGAAAAAGCACAACAGGCGGGTGATGTTGATAATGTAATGAAGTTGTCAGCATTAGGTTCAGAACTTAAAGCACTCAAGAATTCGCTACCCACCCAAGATATTGTGGGCGATGATGCTGAACTAGAAAGGGCTGCAGAGACTTTGGGTAAAATAAATACTCAGATGGATTCAATTATGTCTAAAAACAATAAAACTGCAGCGTTGATTTCAAATGTTTCGGATTTAATTACAAATATTTCAGGTTTTATAAGCCCAACAAATCCAACAGATACAGAAGATTCAACGGATACAGCGGATACAACAGTTCCAGAAAATTCAACTCAGGCGTAGAAAAAGAGCAGGGGTCCTAAACCATCACGACCAACACGGACAGTTAAAAGCTGAGAAACATTGTCATTCACCTTAATAGATTTTTAACCAAAGCGAGTTAAATCGATGACCAATACTATCCCACTCAATGAAGCCAATCCAAAAGCAGCCATCAAACATGTTTTTGTTTTGATGTTAGAAAACCGATCCTTCGACCATATGCTAGGTTTTTCGGCGATTACCGGTACTGATGCAGAGCATGGAAAGCCAACGGTTATAGACGGTCTTGACCCTATTCATAGTAACCGCTATGCAGGTGTTTCTTACCCCACCATAAAGCCCGCCGATTGGTCGATGCCGGTAGGCCCCGGACATGAGTTTGTAGATGTACTTTATCAGCTGTGTGGAGAACAGGGCAAAAATGCCTACGGTGCTGGTGGTGTTTACCCTCCCATCGATAATTCTGGATTTGTACTGGATTATGTTATTTCTCCCAGTACCGGAGAAGGTAAGGCAACCAGTAATTTTGGCGAAGTGATGAAATGTTACGATACCGCCACGCAATTACCCGTGTTATATACCTTAGCAAAAGAGTTTGCGGTTTGTGATCAATGGTTCTCCTCATTGCCTGGGCCAACGTGGCCTAATCGTTTTTTTGTCCACGGCGCCTCTTCAAATGGCTTGGACGATAGCCCTACTACCGAGCACATGGCGTTATGGGAGGGTTTATACGGTTTTCGTTATGATAACGGCAGCATTTTTGATGCGCTCTCAGATAAAGCTGGGCTTGATCAGCCTTGGCGAATTTATGGCGGTAAGTGTAACCCCTTATCAGGGTCTATCCCGTGTGTTGCTGCATTGCACAATATCAAGGTATATAGTTAGATATCCGATCAACTTTACTGAGTTTTTTGCATAGGCTCTTGTAATCGGAGATAGTAGGCAGAAGCCATATAATTACTTTTATATATAAGCACCTCATTTAACATAAATGTATATTTAATATTATATTTTGACTATAATTGTCAAAAATTAACATTAAATTGATATTTTATGATTATCGAGTTATCTGTAGAGAATTTCCGATCCATCAAAACAAGGCAAACATTTAGCCTTACCAAATCTAATTCTGATGAGTTAGTCGGAAATACTTTTGATCCCAATGTTCTTAACGCTTCTCCACTACTTCGGTCAGTTGTAATTTATGGTGCTAATGCGGCTGGTAAATCTAATTTCATCAAGGCTGTAAAAGTGATAAGAGAAATAGTGGCTAATTCAGCAAAAAACATTCAACGTGGTGACAAGTTACCTATTACTTATTTCAAATTATGCGATTCAACAGTTGGAAAACCAACAGAGTTTGAGGTTATTTTTATTGCTGAAGGTATCAAGTATCAATATGGCTTTTCCGCAACATCTGAAAGAGTAATGGAAGAATGGTTGTACGCGTTTCCAAAATCAAGACCGCAACGCTGGTTTATAAGAGCATTTGATGAAGCTAAAAATGAATACGAGTGGGATTTTAGCTCATTTCTAACGGGTAAAAAACAAACATGGAAAGACTCTACCCGGAACAATTCCTTGTTTCTTTCCACCGCTGTAATGCTTAATAGTGAACAGCTTAAACCAGTCTATGACTGGTTTACCAAAACACTTAAAGTTGCAGGTATTGATGGATGGCGTAGTAATTATACGGCTGAGCTTTGCACTGAAGCGGACGGCAAAAAAGATGTTTTAAAATTTCTTAATGCGGCTGATTTAGATATTAATGATTTGAAACTAGAGTCAAAAAAGTTTGATATTTCTGTTTTACCTGATGACATGCCTGCAGAATTAAAAGAGCGCTTACTTAAAGATCTTGAAGGTGAGGAATTTGTAGATATCAAAACCGTTCACACAACAGCACAAGGAAAAGACGTTTTATTTGAGCTCGATGATGAATCTGACGGTACAAGAAAAATTTTCTCATTTGCAGGCCCATGGATTGACACATTGAGAAACGGCAAAGTTTTATTTATAGATGAATTGCATGATAGCTTACATCCCCATATTGTTAAATTTTTGGTAGATCTTTTTCATAGCAAAAAAACTAACCCCAAAAATGCTCAGTTAATTTTTACGACTCATGAAACATCGATTTTGGATCAAGATGTTTTTAGGCGTGATCAAATTTGGTTTTGTAAAAAAGAAACAGATCAGACAACAGAAATTTACCCATTATCAGATTTTAGTCCTAGGAAGGGTGTTGAGAATCTTGAAAAATCCTATCTATCGGGCAGATATAGTGCGTTACCTGTAGTGAGTACATTAGAACTACTTGGAGAGTAAGTTTTGGGTAGTGAAGATTTGTTTCATAAACGAAAAGCGAAAAAACAACAAGATAGCGTTCGACGCAATGCAAATCGTAAGCCCTATGATCATGTCCTTATTGTTTGTGAGGGTGAAAAAACAGAACCTTTTTATTTTGAAGAAATGAGGGTTCATTTAGACCTTGACTCTGCCAATATTAAAATTGATGGCAGTTGTGATTCAAGTCCAAAAAGTGTTGTAGAGTATGCTCAAGAGCTATTTAATAAAGAAAGAGTCAAAGCAGGAAATTATGACCGCGTGTTTTGTGTTTTTGATAGAGATCAACATGAAACTTTTGACTATGCCTTAGGTAAAATAAACGCAATCAATGATGAATTAAGAAAAGAAGAATGTTCCGAAGAAGTTGTTTTTATGGCAATTCGATCAATACCCGCTTTTGAATATTGGTTTTTGCTGCATTTCACGCCTTCGACAAAACCTTATTCTCCTTTAGGAACTAAAAGCGTAGGAGATCAAGTGATTGACAACTTGAAGATTTATCTCCCTAATTACGAAAAAAAACAAAAAGGAATCTACAAATATTCAATAGATAATAATCTTATTCATGGAGCTAAAGCGCACTCTAAAAGAATCTTTGAAAATTCAAAAATTAGTGGGGATATAAATCCAAGTACAAATGTTCATGATTTAGTTGAATACTTAGAGAAATTAAAGTGCTTAACTAAACACTCCACTTGACCGCGAAAATCAAGTGAGCTTGTCGTTTGTTCGACCGATTTTCGGCCAGTGTACCCGATGAATGGATAGTTTAAAGGTTTACCTGCCGTTCACTGAAAACTAGGGGTTGTCTCTGAATGACACATTGCCGAACTAACTACATTCTGTAATATTCATTGCCATAAAGCAGCCAGTCGCGACCGGCAGAAATTGGCACAACTTGCTCTGTCAAAAGTGAAGGAACCCAATCGACCTAAAACAACAATCATTCCTAAAACAAGCAGTCATTCCACCAAAATCAAATCGAAAAGTAGAAATTGATTGTGATTACTGGCATTATATGAAAATACGGAGTGACATGGCTGTTGAATATCTGTTCAGTAAACTCAAGCACACTAGCAGAATCGCTACCCGTTAAAAAAAGCCACTAATTACATGAGGATGCTTTCGGTTTACCTCGGTGCTTTTATGGCTTAGACGAATTGTCGACAGAACTAACCGAGAATAAATTATGAATGATTTAACAAGCCTTGCAAAACAAGTTTCAAACCTTGATATCCCACTGGAGCGAGATGTCTTTATGCGCACCTTGATACGGGAGCTATCTAATACTTTGCAGAAAGTGGTTGGTTCTGATCAAGCGTCAGGTTTTATCAGCGTGGTAGGTCAGGTAATGGGTAAGCAGATGGACAACCAGTACCGTCAAGCACTCAATCTGTCGTCCCTGGATCGGGAGCAGGTGGCAGAAGTACTGGTGGACTTGAAGCAACGTATCCAGGGTGATTTTTATGTCATTGAGCAAGATGACGAGAAGATCGTATTCGGCAGTCGTTCATGTCCATTTGCAGAAAAGGTTATCGGCCAGAAGTCGATGTGCATGATGACCTCCAACGTGTTCGGAAGTATTGCCGCCAATAACCTGGGCTATGCCAAAGTACACCTCAAGGAAACCATTGCTGAAGGGCGTCCTGAATGCCGTGTCGTGGTTTATTTAAAGACTAGCGACGAAGCGGATGCTGTGGAGGGTAGGGAATATTTCAAGAGTACGGTGGAATGATCGACAAAGAAGCAGCTCACCTGCTTCGATTAATACCCGTTCCTCTCCTGGTCGTCGACAATACGGGGAAGATTGTTTTTTCCAACCCGCTTCTGTGTCAGTTATTGGAGCAGGATAAAAGTGGGTTGATCGGTCAGCCCTTAGCTAGTCTTACTACAGATTCCGCCGAAAAGACTTCGAATACCCTAAATTTGTTTTTCGGTAGCACTGATTTCATGATTAGCCACATGACGTTGCGTAAGTTTAACGGGGATGTGGTCGAATTTCCTTGTCGGGGGTGCCTGTTGCAGAGGCCAACAGATGATCGAGCTCCCTTGGTCTGCATCCAGCTATACAGGACTGTCGAGTTTAATGCCCTGAATCAGAAAATCGACGAACTGAATGCTGAAATCCGTCGACGTCATCAAATAGAGTCACAACTCAGGGAGGATTCTTTTAAGCTTGAACAGGAAATGATCCACCGCAAGAGTGCTGAAGCTCGTTACAAAGCACTATTTAATGAGATTGATGAAGGATTCTGTATTGTCGAAGTGATTTTAGACAACAACATGACGGCTATCGATTACCGTTTTCTGGAAGTTAATCCGGCATTTGAGAAGATGACGGGGTTGATCGGTGCGGTAGGAAAAACAATTACAGCACTCACTTCAGAACCCCAGGCATTTTCGCTTCAGACTTTTGGGGACATTGCGCAATCAGGGAAGTCGGCGCGTTTTGAAAATCACGCTACCAAATTAAATAGTTGGTTTGACGTTTACGCCTTTCGCTTCGGCCAGACTGAGAGCAAACAAATTGCCGTCCTGTACAATGATATTACTCAACGTAAAGTGTCCGAAGACGAAATATTACGGCATCGCAACCATCTGCAAGAACTGGTAACCGAAAGAACCACAGAGTTGCTCGCCGCCAAACTCGATGCCGAGTTGGCCAATCAGTCGAAGAGCGCCTTCCTGGCCAACATGAGTCATGAGATCCGTACACCCATGAACGCTGTCATCGGTTACGCTCAACTGTTACGCGCACAAATCCAGGACGAAGACCAAAAAATCAAGCTCAATCGTGTCATCGCAGCTGGCAAACACTTATTGAGTCTGATCAACGACATTCTGGATTTGTCCAAAATCGATGCAGGACGGATGACGCTCAACGAAACCACTTTCTTTCTCTCTGCGACCATTGATCATGTCTACAGCATGATGGCTGATCGCATTGCCCAAAAAGGACTTGGCTTCATTGAAGACATTGATCCGCGTTTACAAAATCTGATTGTGAAGGGAGATACGATGCGTATTACTCAGATTTTGATGAACTACCTGAGCAACGCCACCAAATTCACCGATCAGGGTAGCATAACGCTGCGTGCCGAAATGCTTGTCGAAGACAGCGAGCGGGTTAAATTAAAATTCGAAGTACAAGATACCGGCATCGGCATTAGCGAGGCACAACAAAGTAAGTTATTTACAGCCTTTGAGCAAGTGGAAGACTCCAGCATCCGCAGATATGGTGGAACCGGTTTGGGGCTGGTTATTTCTAAACAATTGGCACATTTGATGAGCGGCGATACCGGCGTGGTTAGCGCACCCGTCCAAGGCAGCACTTTCTGGGTTACGGTGCCCTTGAAGCGAGGTAATGCGCAGGATTTGCAACCCGATGAAAAGATAATACACAACGTGCGCTTACGCAGAGATGCGCGAATTTTGCTCGTTGAAGATAATGAAATCAATCAAGCCCTGTCCAGAGAACTACTGGAAAGCTTCGGCCTGAAGGTAGAAATTGCCAATCATGGTGGCGAAGCACTGGTAAAGATTGAGAACGAACACTACGATTTGATTCTGATGGACATACAAATGCCGGTTATGGATGGGCTAGAAGCAACGCGGCGTATCCGGGATCTTAAAATCGGCAAGTCTCTTCTCATCGTAGCCATGACAGCTAACGCCTTCGATGAAGATCGCAAACGTTGCCTGGAAGTGGGCATGAATGATTTCATCGCTAAACCCATCGATCCTGATCGGCTGTACGCCACGTTGGCACGGTGGATACCCGAAGACACAATATCAATTGACCTTCAAACAACGAGTGACCCCACAGCAGAAAATCCCGGACTACAATCTACTTCTCTCCACCGCTGTCTGGTGGACAGGGAAGGCGCCTTGAAATACTTTGCGGGCAATACAAAACTCTATCTTCGCATGTTGGGCAAATTTGTCGACACACATGGCGATGATGCGGAAAAACTACAAACCGCCTTGGCTACGCACGACCAGGCATACGCAGAGCGCATCGCTCATACGCTCAAAGGTATCTCCTCGACAGTCGGCATCAATACCTTATCGCAGGTGGCCTATAATCTAGAACACAAAATTCATCAGAATACTGACAATAACGATTTGACCGAAGATATCGCTATCCTGACTGAAATCCTGGCGGAAGCCTGCGTGGAGATTCGGACGCTACTGATTAACGAGGGATTGCCAGAGCCAGGGGTGTGATTAAACGTGCGGCTAAAATGGGCGAACCGCGAGTCTTTCTGGCTAGAAATCCTTAAAGCCAGAAACCCCAATAATAGACCAATTGTTAAAATCTGGAGCTCCCTCTTCGTTATCTCCGTTATTGTAAGTTATGCGGCAAGCATATTTCTTTTTGTTAGTGCCTGTTTTGTCATTTGTAACGCTGAATTCAGCGCTAATAAGATACTGGTAGTTGCCCAGTGTCCATGCGTTGAGGGGTTTTTCAGGGAAAATAACAGTTGTGTCAGAGCCAAGTTCAGCTTTAATGTAATTGTTGCAGTGCATGAAAGCTATGTTGGATAACGGTGTAGAGATAGCAATTTGGCTAGCGTGGTCTTTACTATCAACCAGAAAAAGATCCGATGCTACAACTTTATAAGCGAAGGGCATAATAAGTTTGTATTGGCTAAAAAGAAGAATGGCGAGTCCAGCAATAAGTATTAGAGTTCTGTATTTTTGCATTTGATTTAATAATCCTGTCTGAGGGATGTTGCAATGGATTAATGTTAACAGAAATCAGTGTATTAGGCGTAAGTAAATTTTGAATTTATCATAAAGTAAAAAGAAAATTTAATTGTTAGTTCATTTAGACTTGACAAGGTTTCATGAACTGGTAGACTGGTAACTCACTAAATTGACTTGGTGGTGCTTTAGGTGATGAATGCCCGAGGTAAGAAAAAGGAATACTATAGAGTCCTGGTCAATTGATCAGGGTTTTTTTTAATTTTTAGGAGGTAGAAATGGCAGCTACAACTGAATCAGTGAAAGCTGATGCTGCGGAAGCACCGCTGTTAAATGTAAAAAATATGGTACTTGGCTCTTTGCTATATATCATATTTTACGGTTGGGTTCGTTGGTATGAAGGTGTTTACGGCTGGTCAGCTGGTCTTGACTCATTCGCACCAGAATTTGAAACATACTGGATGAACTTTTTGTACATCGAGTTCGTTTTAGAAGTATCTACTGCAGGTATCTTGTGGGGTTACTTATGGAAATCTCGTGATCGTAAAGTGATGTCAATCACTCCAAGAGAAGAGTTAAGAAGACACTTTACTCATTGGATATGGTTGGTATGTTACGCTTGGGCTATCTATTATGGCGCTAGCTACTTTACTGAGCAAGATGGTACTTGGCATCAAACTATCGTTCGTGATACTGACTTTACTCCAAGTCACATCATTGAATTCTATTTGAGCTACCCAATTTACATCATCACTGGTGGTGCGGCTTTCTTATATGCTAAAACTAGATTGCCAACTTATCAAAAAGGTTTACCTCTTCAATACTTGGTATCAGTAGTTGGTCCTTTCATGATCTTGCCAAATGTTGGCTTGAATGAATGGGGTCACACTTTCTGGTTCATGGAAGAGTTGTTTGTTGCTCCTTTACACTACGGTTTCGTATTCTTCGGATGGGCTGCTTTAGGTGTATTAGGTGTTGTAAACATAGAAGTTGGCGCTATCAGCAAACTTCTGAAAAAAGACTTAGCTTAATATAAGTCTAGGCTGTAATAACTATCTCCTCGCTGTTTCACCACTTTTCACGGTGGAACAGCAAAGCGAAGATAGTAATTAATAAAAATAATTTAAATCCTTTAGGAGGTAAGCTAATGAGCGCATCTCAATCAGCTGTACGTTCACGCGCTGAAGCAGTAAAAGTTTCTCGCACGTTCGATTGGCTAATTTTGTTTACATTGTTCTTCGTTGTACTTGGTGGTTATCACATTCACTATATGTTAACTGGTGGTGACTGGGATTTCTGGACTGACTGGAAAGATAGACGTCTATGGGTAACTGTAGCTCCAATCGTTTCAATCACTTTCCCTGCTGCAGTTCAAGCATGTTTATGGTGGCGTTACCGTATACCTTTTGGTGCGGTAGTTTGTATTCTAGGTCTTCTTTTAGGTGAGTGGATCAACAGATACTTGAATTTCTGGGGTTGGACTTATTTCCCAGTAAACTTCTGCTTCCCATCAAACTTGATGCCAGGCGCAATCGTTCTTGATGCTATCTTATTATTGACTGGCAGTATGACTGTAACAGCGGTATTAGGTGGTTTAGCATGGGGTCTTTTGTTCTATCCAGGTAACTGGCCAATCATTGCACCATTACACGTACCTGTTGAATACAACGGTATGATGATGACTTTGGCTGATTTACAAGGTTACCACTATGTTAGAACTGGTACTCCTGAATACATCAGAATGGTTGAAAAGGGTACATTGAGAACTTTCGGTAAAGACGTTGCTCCAGTATCAGCGTTCTTCTCTGGTTTCGTGAGTATCTTGATTTACTTCTTGTGGCACTTCTTCGGTCAATGGTTCGCATCAACTAAATTTGTTGAAGCTGCATAAGAATTGTTACGACGAAAAATAAAAAAAGACTGACGGTAGTTAATTTGATATTACCGTTAGATACTCAAAAAACAATAGATTCTCTATTATAGAGGAGGATATATGAAAATATTAAAAGACAAGGTTGCTAAATTATCCTTTGTCGCACTGCTGATTACAATGACAGCAGCGATGTTTTACGCACCAACTGCATCTGCTCATGGTGAAAAGTCGCAAGCTGCTTTCATGCGTATGCGTACTATTCACTGGTTTGACTTAAATTGGTCAAAAGAAGAAGTGCCAGTTAACGATACAATGACAATTTCAGGTAAATTCTTCGTGTTCTCTGGCTGGCCAGAAACTGTTGATAAACCAGAAATCTCATTTTTAAACATTGGTATTCCTGGTCCTGTATTTATTCGTGCTGGATCTTGGATCGGTGGTCAATTAGTTCCTCGTTCAGTTTCTTTGGAATTGGGCGAAACTTATGAGTTTAAAGTATTGTTGAAGGCACGTCGTCCAGGCGACTGGCATGTTCACACAATGTTAAACGTGAAAGGCGGCGGCCCAATCATTGGTCCAGGTAAATGGGTAACTGTTACTGGTTCAATGAGTTCATTTGTTAACCCAATCACTACTTTAACAGGTGAAACTGTTGACTTAGAAACATACAACTTAGGTAACACTTACTTCTGGCATGCTGCATGGTATGCTGTTGGTTTGATCTGGGTTGCATATTGGGCACGTAAACCATTGTTTGTTCCACGTTCTATCGCTGTTGAAGCTGGTAAAGGTGATACTTTAATTACTGCTGCTGACAGAAAAGTTACATTGGCGTTTGCTGTTGGTACTATCGCTGTGATTGCTGCTTCTATGGCAAGCACTAACGAAAAGTTCCCAATTACAACTCCATTGCAAGCTGGTTTGTTACGTGGTATTAAGTCAATTCAATTACCAGTTGCAACTGTTGCTGTTAAAGTTGAAGACGCTACTTACCGTGTACCCGGTCGTGCGATGCAAATGACTTTGACTATCACTAACAATGGTGATTCACCAGTTCGTTTAGGTGAATTCAACACTGCGGGTGTTCGTTTCTTAGACGCTGCTGTTGCTCAAGACGAAACAGGTTATCCTGATGACTTGTTGGCTGAAGAAGGTTTAACTGTTAGTGATAACAGCGCAATCGCTCCAGGCCAATCAAGAACTGTTCAAGTAACTGCTTCTGACGCTGCATGGGAAGTTTATCGTTTAGCTGATTTGATCTACGATCCAGATAGCCGTTTTGCTGGTTTGTTGTTCTTCTATGATGCTGCTGGAAACCGTCAATTAGTAACAATTGATGCTCCATTAATTCCAACTTTCATCTAATGAAAAATTAATTGACAATTTGATTGTCAATTAAGGAATATAAAGACCCTCGTTACTTGTAAAAGTAGCGGGGGTTTTTTTTGACCAAGAAAACAGACAGAGTAAATAAAGAACAAATAAGTAATTGGAAAATATCTGAAGTGGATAAATAATCTTATGTGAAAACTTGTTTAAAATGGGAATAGATAGAGATGAGTTGTTAGTAAAAAGATAGTAGTTTTAAATTGAATTATGGAACGAACAATTCCAGATAGTACAGGCCAATTAGGGGTGAGAAATGAATATTCATGAATATCAGGCTAAACAGTTATTTAAAGCCTATGGGATAGCTGTGCCACAAGGAATGTTTGCAAACACTTCACAAGCTGCTGTACAGGTTGCTAATGATTTAGGTGGAGAGGGTTGGGTAGTTAAGGCTCAAGTACATGCTGGTGGTCGGGGAAAAGTAGGGGGTGTTAAAGTAGCTAAAAGTTTGGATCAGGTAGCAGAAATAAGTGAAGAGTTGCTAGGTAAACGATTGGTTACAATACAGACCGACCATTTAGGGTTACCTATCAATTCTTTATTGATAGAGAGTTTATATCCAATAAAACGCGAACTCTATCTAAGCATTTTAGTAGATAGAGCGACGGAGCGAGTTATTTTTATAGCCTCAGTCGCGGGTGGAATGGATATAGAAGCCGTTGCACATGACTCACCTGAACAAATTATCACTGTACCTGTGCATCCAGCAGCGGGATTACAAGCGAGTCAATGCCGTAAAGTCGCTTATAACTTAGGGCTTAAAGGCGCTCAAGTAAAAGAACTGACCAAGATAATGCAGGGGATGTATGATTTGTTCCTCGATAAGGATGCAACTCAAATTGAAATTAATCCGTTGATAGAAACTGAAGGCGGTGATTTATTAGCTTTAGATGCAAAAATAAATTTTGATGATAACGCAGTTGCCTTACATAGTGATATTCTTGCTATGAAAGACCCTACGCAGGAAGATGATAAAGAAAATTATGCGCAGAAATACGGTCTTAACTATATAACCCTGGAGGGAAATATAGGCTGTATGGTTAACGGTGCCGGTTTAGCAATGGCAACCATGGATCTGGTTAAGCTGAAAGGTGGGCTACCAGCTAATTTCCTGGATGTAGGGGGTGGAACAAATATCGAAAAAGTCTGTGAAGCCTTTAAACTGATTCTTTCTGATAGCAGTGTTAAAGCCGTGCTGGTTAACATTTTTGGCGGTATCGTACAGTGTGATGTGATCGCTTCTGGCATTCTGGCAGCGATAGAACAGATTCATGTAAAGGTACCGGTTGTGGTCAGACTGGAAGGAACCAATGTAGAGCAAGGAAGAGCTTTACTGACAGACACCGGATTAAACATATACCCTGCGGAAGATTTAGCTCACGCAGCAGAACAAGTTGTTGCCTTAGCGGAGGCTGTATGAGTATTTTAATCAATAAAGACACTAAAGTTATTTGCCAAGGCTTTACCGGAAAACAAGGCACCTTCCATTCGGAGCAAACCTTAGCTTATGGTACTCAATTAGTAGGTGGGGTAACGCCAGAGAGAGGAGGGGAGTTACATTTAGGGTTGCCAGTCTTTAATACAGTCGATGATGCGGTTAAAACCACCGGGGCGACGGCTAGTGTCATATATGTACCTCCCTTTTATGCCGCTGATGCAATACTTGAAGCCGTTGAAGCGGGTATAAAGATTATCGTATGTATCACAGAAGGTATTCCTATTTTGCAAATGTTACGAGTAAAAGCAGCTATGGTAGGAACCGATGCTATTTTAATAGGGCCTAATTGCCCGGGGGTGATTACCCCAGGAGAATGTAAAATTGGTATTATGCCGGGTAAGATTCACTTGCCGGGATTAATTGGGATTGTATCGCGTTCTGGTACCTTAACCTACGAGTCAGTTCATCAAACCACTCAACAAGGTCTGGGACAAAGTACTTGCGTTGGTATCGGCGGCGATCCCATTCATGGGATGAACTTTGTGGATGTCTTAAGTCGCTTTCAAGCGGATGAGCAGACAAAAGGTATTGTAATGGTCGGCGAGATAGGTGGCAGTGAAGAAGAGGATGCGGCTGATTACATCAAAGCGCACGTCACTAAACCGGTGGTTGCTTATATAGCCGGACAAACTGCACCTTCAGGAAAGCGTATGGGTCACGCAGGTGCTATTGTTACCGGAGGTAAAGGGACGGCAAAAGGTAAAATTGCAGCATTAAAAAGCGCCGGTATTGAAGTGTGTGTGTCACCCACTGACATTGGTGCAGCCATAAAGGCCTGCTTTTAGAATTGATTTAAATTAGTTTAAACTCGCTAAAGAGAGTTTAGGAGACAAATAAACAGTCTCCAACACTCTCTTAAGTAACATCAAAAAGACTACAGTGCATGACATTGCTTATGGACTGCATTTAATACATCATCCACTAAACCCACATGTCCTGTTTCAAAAGTAAGAGCATCGGTTTGTTTGCGTAGCCAAGTAAATTGACGTTTAGCAAGTTGCCTTGTTGCAATAATTGCTTTTTCAGTCATGTTGGCTAAATCGTCCGCGCCTTGTAAATAGGCCCACGCCTGGCGATAACCTACCGCACGTATTGAAGGCATTTTTTCATTTAAATCACCTCGTTGATAGAGCTTTTCAACTTCATTGATAAAACCCTGCTCAAGCATGGTGTGAAAACGTTGAGCAATAATGTCGTGTAATATTTTTCGATCACTGGGCGCAATGATAAGTTTAATCTTCTGATAAGGTAGTTCATCCTGTTGCTTTGGGTCAAAGAAGGAAGACAACGGTTTACCACTTAGCTCATAAACCTCTAAAGCTCGTTGCACACGTTGAGGATCATTGGGATGAATTCTTGCTGCAGACTCTGGATCAACTTCTGCTAGACGCTGATGCAATACCTCCTTACCCGAGCGCTCTAAGTCTAAGTCAAGTTGAGCCCTAATCTCTGGATTGGCTTCTGGTAACACCGCAAGCCCTTTGAAAAGAGTATTAAAGTAAAGCATGGTGCCACCAACTAAAATAGGAGTTTTGCCTCGTTGGGTGATATCCTCCATATAGGAAAGCGCTTGTGTCCTAAATTGACCGGTTGAAAAGACTTCAGAGGGGTCAATAATATCAATCAAATGATGAGGAATGCCCTCTCTTTCAGCCATGTTTGGTTTGGCTGTACCTATAGACATATCTTTAAACACCAGTGCAGAATCTACACTAATGATTTCGCCATTGAGTGCCTGAGCTAGTTTAACTGATAGTGCAGACTTACCCGAGGCAGTAGGGCCCATTAAAAATATAGCCGGTGGCAATTCTGGTTTAGGCATTATCAGTTATTGTCCGCGCAGAAAGAATTTATCAAGTTCATTCGATGATAACTCAACCCAGGTAGGGCGACCGTGATTACATTGTCCAATGCGTTCGGTTTGTTCCATATCCCGTAATAAGGCATTCATCTCATCAATCGTTAAACGACGATGGGCACGCACAGAGCCATGGCAGGCAATAGATGCCAAGAGTTGATTGGTTTTATCCTGGATACGGTGACTCAATCCATGCACAAGTATATCGGCTAATACATCTCGGACTAGCTTCTCTTTATCAATATTGCGTAATAAGGCAGGTGTGGCTCTGAGTGTAATTGTCTCTGGACCGGAGCGATTAAGCTCAAAGCCAAGAGACATAAAAAACTCATATTCCTGTTCTGCTAATGCTGCTTCAGCAGAGGTGACACTCATTTTTATGGGTAATAATAACGGTTGACTTGGAACCGTACCGTTTTGATATTGTTGCTTGAGGTGCTCATAAGTCACGCGCTCATGAGCGGCATGAGTATCCACTAAAATAATCCCTTTAGGCGTTTCAGCTAAAATATAAATATTGTGAATGTGCGCAATCGCATAGCCCAATGGATGGTTTGTTGTTAGGTTTGTGTTGGCTATAGTAACAGGCGTTTCAATGGATTTATGTTCAACCGGTTCGTTCTCTGGATACAAAGCCGCATAAGCTCTGATAGACTCTGCAATTGAAAGAGGGAGAGAGCTTTGTTGCGGAGGTCTTTGATTATGGGACTTCGTAAAAGAAGATATTGTTTTAGGATTATCATTCTGTTCGTAAAGTTGTTCGGGTTGAGCAGGCTCAATAGTATCTGTTTGAGTGACCAGGTGTTTAGGTCTAATACCGGCTAGTGAACGATGCAGGGCCGTAAATAAAAAGTCATGAACCAAACGTCCTTCTCTGAAGCGCACTTCCAATTTCGCAGGATGCGCATTAACATCAACCAGCGTAGGGTCGAGTGTTAAATACAGGACAAAAACAGGGTGTCTTCCATGAAACAACACATCTTGATAAGCCTGCTTAACCGCATGTGATACCAGCTTATCTTTGATTAAGCGACCGTTGACATAAAAAAACTGCATATCTTGCTGGCTGCGTGAAAAGGTGGGTAACCCTACCCAGCCGGTTAGCTCTAAACCAGAAGCAGCAAACTCAATTTTGACAGCATTCTCAATAAAGGAAGCGCCACATAGCTCGGCAATACGTCGTTCTTTATCTCGTTCTGTCTCAGCTACTTTAAGATTAAGTATCTCTTTATGATTATGGCTAAGGGAAAAGCTAATATCAAAACGGCTCAATGCCATGCGTTTAACCAGGTTTTCAATGTGAGCAAACTCGGTCTTTTCAGTTTTTAAAAACTTACGTCTCGCAGGTGTGTTGTAAAATAAGTCGCGTACATCAATCGTTGTGCCTGGAGGGTGTGGATCAGGTTGTGGATCAACATTTTTCTCAGAACCATCAGCGGTGACGCGCCATGCGCACTTTGCATCAGTCGTGCGTGAAATGAGTGTGAGTCTTGCAACCGAACTGATACTGGCTAATGCTTCACCGCGAAAACCCATGCTAGAAACCTGTTCCAAATCTTGCAGTGTGGCAATTTTACTGGTGGCATGGCGAGATAATGCTAAAGGTAAATCGTCTTTGACTATGCCACAACCATCATCCCTTATTTTTATTAAACGCGCGCCACCTTGCTCTATCTCAATAATAATTTGTTTGGCACCGGCATCAAAACAGTTTTCAACCAGTTCTTTAACGACAGAAGAAGGTCTTTCGACTACTTCACCCGCAGCAATCTGGTTGACGAGTTGAATCGGAAGTGAACGAATGCCCATAATTAATACACATGTGAAATCAGGTATATTTCAGAAGCCCCTAGTCCGAAGCAGCGATGTTGGGTCTATTAACATGTTTTCGGGCAATACAGTAGTAGAGGAGGGCTATAAGCTTGTATTAATGTTGGTTAATTCTGCTAATGATGGTTGACTGACTATGGTCGTCTCTTTTGGCGTATTTTCAGCAGTATTTATTGGGGTCTCTGCTGGAGTAATGGCTGTAGTCTCTGCTGTGGTATCTACAATTGGCGTAATCTGTATTTCAGCAGTACCTCCCATGCCGAGTTCTTTAGCGGCTGCATAAGATAAATCCATCACTCTTCTGGAATGAAAGGGTCCACGATCATTTATTTTTACGACAACAGTGCGATTATTCTGGAGATTTTTTACTTCAACATAGGATGAAAGCGGCAGTGTTTTGTGAGCTGCGGTCAACGCATACATATTAAATCTTTCTCCGCTGGCTGTTCTTTTGCCATGAAATTCAGCACCGTACCAAGACGCTATTGAATTACTATAAGTCTCATTTTGGTAATTACTTGAATGGTGGTGGTTATGATGACGGTGACGGTAGGCAGCTTCTGCTGTTCCAATAGGATTCGAAAAGTAACTGCATGTGGCAACAAAAATGACTGCTGTTATCAGTTTGTTCATAAGTAAAAAACCTTTAAATTAAAATCTTGAGTCGATTCTAACTTGGGTTGTCTTAAGACTACCTTAAATCAAACATTTTATTGGATAATTTAATTAATGTTGGGTATAAACAAGCTTAAAGCGATACTCGACTTTGTCGCATTTTCAGGAACGTTATTTCTGTGTTATTCTTTTGTTTTAATAACCTGAAATAAATATATGCTAAAAATATGTCTAAGGTGGTTACTTAGCTTGTTATACAGGGTCAAAATAACAGGCTTGGATAACTACGTTAATGCCGGTCAAAGAGTTCTGATTGTAGCGAATCATACCTCATTTCTAGATCCGTTACTTTTGGGTGTTTTTTTACCTGACGATATAACCTTTGCCATCAACACTCAAATTTCTCAACGCTGGTGGCTAAAGCCTTTCCTTGGTTTATCTAAAGTATTTCCAATGGATCCTACACATCCTTTATCGCTAAAGGATTTAATCCACCATCTTGAAAATGACACTCGCACAGTAATATTTCCTGAAGGCAGAATCTCAGTGACCGGGGCATTGATGAAGGTTTACGATGGTACAGGTATGGTCGCAGACAAAACACAGGCCACCATCTTACCTATTCGTATAGCAGGCGCTCAGTATACATATTTCTCAAAGCTACACAAAATAGTCCGATTACGCTTATTTCCACAAATTAGTATTCACATTTCAACACCAACCCGCATATCAGCGCCTGAAAAACTTAAGGGTAAAGAGCGTCGTGCTTATTGCGGTCATTTATTGGCTGACATAATGTCCACTATGATGTTTGAGACCAGTCATTATCGACAGCCTATTTTTTCCAGTTTACTTAATGCTCGAAAAATTCATGGTGGACAACACATCATAGTAGAAGATCTTGATCGGTCTACTCTCTCCTATAATAACCTCATCACTCGCAGCATAGCCCTGGGTCATGAATTAAGCAATATCACTATACCCGGTGAAAACGTAGGTGTTTTCCTGCCTAATTCTTATAAAACGCTATTGTCTATCCTGGGCTTACAACTATATGGCCGCGTTCCAGCCATGTTAAATTATTCAATGGGGGCGGCAAACATCGTCTCTGCCTGTCAAACGGCAAAAGTGAAGACCATCATAACCTCTCGCCGCTTTATAGAGCTCGGTCGCTTACAAGAAGAGGCAAAACAATTAGAAAAACACGGTTCTTTAATCTTTCTGGAAGATTTGGCAAACAACATATCCATACCTAACAAGTTACTGGCGAAACTAAAATCTGCCACGACTTATCTTTGGTATAACCCCAATCTAACCGACCCGGACAGTCCTGCTGTTGTTCTTTTTACGTCTGGCTCAGAGGGTACACCCAAAGGGGTTGTGCTTTCACACGCAAATATCGTGGGCAATCTTAAACAGTTAGAAGCCTGTATTAGCTTTAATGCCCGCGATATCGTGCTGAATTTTTTACCTATGTTTCATTCATTCGGCTTTACCGTGGGCACGATACTGCCTATTACCAGTGGTATGAGAACTTTTTTCTACCCGACCCCTCTTCATTTCAGTGTTATTCCTGAAATTGCCTATGAAACCCATGCGACTATCATGTTTGGCACTAATACATTTTTTGCCGCTTATGCTAAAAAAGCACACGCTTACGACTTTTATAACTTGCGTTATGTTGTTGCTGGGGCCGAAAAACTTCAAGAAAACACCCGCCAACTATGGGCAGATAAATTCGGTATTCGAATTTTAGAAGGTTATGGCGCCACTGAAACCTCGCCAATCACCTCAGTTAATACGCCTATATATCATAAAGTAGGAACTGTTGGTCGATTTATGCCGGGTATGAGGTATAAATTAGAACCTGTTCAAGGCATTAATGAAGGTGGACAACTCCATGTAAGCGGCCCTAACATCATGCTGGGCTATATTCTGGACAATAACCCAGGTACGCTGATTCCTGCTGAATCAATGTATGGTAAAGGCTGGCATGATACAGGTGACATTGTACATGTCGACGAGGAAGGTTTTATCAGTATTCGCGGACGGAGCAAACGTTTTGCTAAAATTGGCGGAGAAATGGTTTCCTTGGTTGCCGTGGAGCAACTAGCCATTAATGCCTGGCCAGATGCTCACCATGCTGTCGTCAGTATTCCTGATACCAAAAAAGGAGAGCAAATTATCTTGATCACTACCCAAAAGCAAGCAACTATTCACGATCTAGTCGCCGCCTCACCCGGTATTTCTAATTTAAGTGTTCCTAAAAAAATAATAATCGTGGATGCCATTCCCGCTTTAATGACAGGAAAAGTAAACTATCCAGAAGTAATTGAACTAGCCAAGCACGCGAAATAACCAATTAAAACTTATTTATTACGCTGTGAAGAACTTTGATTGCCGAGCGGCCTTAATTCGCATAGAATTGATAAGTTTTTACGTGTTCAGCCATACGGCTGAACCTAACACATAAGAGGAAATAAAATGTCTGAAGCAACAAAAGTCATCTTCGCTATTTTCGGGGTTATTGTCACGGGCTTTGTCCTGGTAGGTCTAAGCAAAGAAGAACCTTCTAATGCGCAAAAAGAGAGACAAGCCAGCTTTAATAATTACGTTGCTGTCCAAAAAATGGCAAGTGATAAATGCCCCATCTTGATTAAAGAGGCCACTAAGGAGCAAGTCTATTTTCCATCAGAAACAAAAACTGATCGTGAATCATATATTACTCTAATCTGGTTAGGTGAAAACGTTAAGACAGGGGGGTTCAAAAAAGCATCCTGCACCTTACTAACGGCTTTGGGTGGCGTGTCTGAATTAATTATCGATGATAACGTAATTATAAATAAGAAGTTTTGATACCCTCTCCCCATCTCAAGGAGGGTAGATTCCTGAGAGTGAGTATGTATAGCGACTGCTCAGTTGAAGAAAAAATTTAGTACTCACTTCCTCCATGCAAAAAACAAAAGATCACACTCAACCACTTTCCTGCGACTTTTCAGACACTGAGACTAAAGAACTTAACCTTGCTTTAGAAATTGTTGGTCGTATTTCTGATGATCCACATTATCATCGACCTAAAGGTATTGAAGTTGCAACCATACTGAAAGAGTACCGGGTTGATTTTAAAACGCTTATTGCCGCTATATTAAGCGATTCCCGCTTAGCTCAATTAAATCCACAGCCCGATATTAAAGCCTTATTTGGTCAAACTGTCGCTGCTATAGTTAGCGATGTTAACTGGCTGAACAATTTAACCGTTTATTCTAAGGATATGACGAATAAACCGAATGAGGCTGAAACATTACGTCGCATGCTTCTGTCGATGACCCACGATGTCAGAGCGGTATTAATTAAACTGGCTTACCGGATTCATCGCTTACGGAATCTACCCAAAGAAACTTATGAGTTACGCCATTTCATCTCTCAGGAGACACTAGACATCTATGCTCCAATTGCCAATCGCCTAGGGGTTCATCAATTCAAATGGGAGCTAGAAGATATGGCATTCCGGTATTTGGAGCCTCAAGCCTACCGGAGCATTGCAAAGTCCCTTGCCAACAACCGAGTACAACGTGAAAACTGTATTAATAATTTTGTTGATATTTTACAGAAACACTTAAGCAGTGAAAATATAAATAGCACCTGTTATGGTCGCCCCAAGCATATTTATAGCATCTGGCGAAAAATGCAGCATAAGCAATTAGATTTCACGGAACTCTACGACTTATTAGCGGTGCGCGTTATTGTCGATAATTTAACTCAGTGCTATACCGCCCTAGGCGTTGTACATAGTTTATGGCAATACATTCCTAAAGAGTTTGATGACTATATTGCAAACCCCAAAGAAAATGGCTATCAATCCTTACACACCGTTATATTAGATTCGTTAGGCAATCGTATTGAAGTACAAATTCGTACTCGACACATGCATGATTATGCAGAACTCGGTGTGGCTGCACACTGGGCTTATAAAGAAGGTGGGAGGCAATCAGCCGCTATTGAAAAAGGCGTGGCCAGCTTACGAAAATTACTCACAGAAAAAAACATTGACGAAGTTTTAAGCGAGGACTTTCGTAGTGAATTATTTAACGATCGTGTCTATGTATTAACCCCGGCGGGTAAACTTATCGATTTGGTCAAAGGTTCAACCCCACTGGATTTTGCTTACGCAGTTCACACAGAAATTGGGCACCGGTGTCGAGGTGCAAAAGTTAATGGCAGAATCGTTCCCTTGACTTACACCCTAAAATCCGGTGAACAAATAGAAATATTAACCACTAAAGAAAGCGCACCTAACCATAATTGGATCGACCCCAACCTGGGCTATTTAAAAACATCACGCGCCATTACCAAAGTAAAAAACTGGTTTCGAAATCAACAACAAATTGAAAATATTGCCAGGGGGAAACAACTTTTAGAAAAAGAAAGTAAGCGCCTGGGCATAAAAACCCTGAACTGGGTTGATATGCTAAGCTATTTTAAACAACCTACTACTGAAGCATTACTTGAAGCTATTGGACGTAGTGATATTAATAACCGGCAAATTGCTGGTTATTTAAAAATACCCGAACTTGAAAGCATACCGAATACACGACAAAAGGAATCATCGACCAAATCCGTGATTTCAGTAGCGGGCATTGATAACGTCCACACTACCCTGGCCCATTGCTGCTCCCCAGTCGTAGGTGACGTCATTATCGGCTATATTTCTCACCATAGCGGCATTACAATTCACCGGGTAAATTGTAAAAACATTACCCAACTGCCCATAGAAAAAAAGCCCCAACTGATCACTGTGTCTTGGGGCGAGAAAAAAGCCAGCCATGCCGTACCGGTTATTGTGCAAGCCTTTAGTGCCGAAAACTTACTGAATAATGTCTCTCAAATACTTGCACAAGCTAAAATTCATATCTATAACGCTGCACTTGATACCCATCCTGATTTTTCTGCAACATTAAACTTAACCATTCAAATTGAAGATACCAATCAATTAAGCCAAATTCTTAACAAGATTAGCTGTGCCCCCAATATAATGGAAGTGAAACGTAAAACTTAATCAACGCTCCAGCTAAAGCCTGGAAGGCTAAGCTTCTCCTTATCGCTCTTACTTGCCACTAAGCCTATGCCACAAAACAACTTAAAGAATATGGTTCTCATCGACGGCTCGTCTTTTTTATTTCGTGCTTATCATGCGGTTCCACCCTTAACCAATTCAAAAGGTGAACCCACGAATGCCATTTACGGCGTTTCCAATATGTTACGTAAATTAATAGTCGATTATCAAACCGATTACATCACTGTTGTATTTGATGCTCCCGGCAAGACCTTTCGCAATGATCTTTATTCAGAATATAAGTCGCACAGACCCCCGATGCCAGATGATCTGCGAGTGCAAATAGAACCTTTACATCGACTGATTAGGGCTATGGGCTTACCCTTAATCATGGAAAGCGGTGTCGAAGCGGATGATGTTTTAGGGGCTTTAGCCCAACATGCCGCTCAACAAGGCTTTAAAGTAATTATCTCCACTGGAGATAAAGACATGGCTCAATTAGTCACGGATCAAATTATTTTAGAAAACACCATGTCCAATACCCGTATGGATATCCAAGGTGTGTTTGATAAATTTGGCGTTAAACCTGAGCAGATTATTGATTATCTCGCCTTAATGGGTGACACCAGTGACAACATACCGGGAGTACCTAAGGTGGGGCCGAAAACAGCGGCTAAATGGTTAGAACAGTATCACACCTTAGAAAACTTAATGGTCAATGCTGATAAGATCACCGGAAAGATTGGTGAAAACTTACGTGCCAGTCTAGAGCAACTGCCCTTAGCCAAACAACTAACCACCATCAAATGTGATCTCGGTCTACCTTACAGTATAGCTGATTTAAAACGTCAACCCATTAATACCGGAGAACTCAAGGAACTGTTAACCCAATTAGGTTTTATGTCTTGGGTAAAACTGCTTGATAACGTGATAGAACCCGTGATGGCTGAAGAGAAACCCACGCCCATTGAATCAAGCTATGAAACAATATTAACTGATGCAAAATTTGAACAATGGCTAAGACAACTTGAATCAGCCGAACTATTTGCATTTGACACTGAAACAACTAGTCTTGATTACCGCAAAGCCCAAATTGTAGGGGTCTCTTTTGCTATCACTTCAGGCAAGGCCGCCTACGTTCCCTTTAGTCATAATTATTCAGATGCGCCCGAGCAGTTAAAGCGAGACGACATTCTTGAAAAGCTCCGCCCTCTACTTGAAAACCCAAACCAAACCAAACTGGGCCAAAACCTCAAATATGATGCACATGTCTTAGCGAACCACGGCATCACTTTGAGGGGAATTGCCCACGATACCATGCTGGAATCTTATGTATTAAACAGCACGCTTACCAAACATAACATGGATGATCTCGCTAAAGAATATTTAGGTGTTACCACTATCACTTATGAAGATATTACCGGTAAAGGAGCTAAGCAAATTTCTTTTCAAGAAGTCCCTTTAGAGCAAGCAGGGCCTTACGCCGCAGAAGATGCGGATATTACCCTGCAATTGCATCAGACGCTCATAGCAAAACTAAAAGCGCAGCCTTCGTTACTCAAGTTATACGCAGAAATAGAAATCCCTTTGCTCACTGTACTGACCCGTATTGAAAGCAATGGTGTACTCATTGATACGGCAATGCTTGCACAACAAAGCTTAGAACTTGCCAGTCATATTGCCTCGCTTGAGCAACAGGCACATGATTTGGCAGGCCATACTTTTAATCTGGGTTCACCCAAACAAATCCAAACAATTCTCTATGATCAACAAAAGCTACCTATCTTAAAGAAAACCCCCAAAGGTCAACCCTCTACCGAAGAAGCTGTTTTACAAGAACTGGCACTTGAGTATCCCTTGCCCAAACTTATTTTGGAACACCGTAGTTTAAGTAAATTAAAATCGACTTATACCGATAAGTTACCTCAACAAGTCGATGATAAAACGGGCAGAATACATACCTCTTATCATCAGGCGGTTGCTGCGACTGGACGACTATCCTCTTCTGACCCCAACTTACAAAACATCCCTATTCGCAGCGCCGAAGGTCGTAAGATCCGCCAAGCTTTTATAGCCCCACCTGGCTATAAGATAGTTGCCGCTGATTATTCACAAATTGAATTGCGGATTATGGCGCATTTATCCGCTGATACAGGCTTACTAAAAGCCTTTAGTGCCGGTGAAGATATACACAAAGCAACTGCTGCGGAAGTGTTTGGCGTCGCCCTTGACCAAGTTACCACGGACTTACGCCGCTCTGCCAAAGCCATTAACTTTGGCCTCATTTATGGCATGTCGTCTTTCGGGCTGGCAAATCAACTGGGATTGACGCGCGGGCAGGCTCAGACTTATATTGATCTTTACTTCGCGCGTTACCCGGGCGTTAAAAACTATATGGATACCATCAAAGAACAGGCGCGGGAAATGGGCTTTGTTGAAACATTATTGGGTCGTCGCCTGTACTTACCCGAAATAAAATCTAAAAATGCTGCCCGCCGTCAATATGCAGAGCGTACGGCCATTAACGCGCCTATGCAGGGTACTGCGGCGGACATCATTAAACTGGCCATGATCAGTACTGATCAATGGTTACTTGCAGAAAAACCGGAGGCCAAAATAATTATGCAGGTGCATGATGAACTGGTGTTTGAAATAGCAGAAGATCAACTTGATGCTTCGTGCATACACATCAGAAGCTTGATGAGTTCAGCAGTGGAACTTAACGTACCACTACTGGTTGACATAGGTATAGGCAATAATTGGGATGAAGCCCATTAAATAATTCAGTTATCTGAAATAATTGGTCGCTCAATGGTTACAAATCAATCAAGTGGCTTTAGTTTCTGATTACCAAGTGTTGGTTCTATGGCTGCTATGTTGTTTCAATCCAGATCGTTTTTACTCTGAAAATGACCTTGATTACTCGAACTTAATAAGCCCAACATCGCGCCTCTGTTATAATGTGCTTTTTAAAAGAGAATTTTATGGTCGAACTCGTTACAGATTGCCCTAGATGTGGCGCCCAAAAAGTTACGTTTAATTTATTGAGTAGTAATGTTTTCAGTACCATCTAGACAATGGGAGGGTGCTTTATTTTTCTTTTAAATCCAAAGCCGTGGAGTTAATACAATAACGCAATCCCGTGGGTTTAGGCCCATCTTCAAAAACATGGCCTAAATGGGCATCGCAGACCTTACAGGTCACTTCAACTCTACGCATACCATAACTTGTATCAGAGGTTTCAGTCACACTCCCACCCGGTAAATCTGACCAAAAACTGGGCCATCCTGAACCAGAGTCGTACTTTGTCTCAGAGTCAAATAAAGGACTGCCGCAACAAATACAATGATAAATCCCCTCGTCCTTACAATCATTATATTTCCCGGTAAACGGCGGCTCAGTCGCTTTTAAACGACAGATACTAAACTGTTCTGATGTTAATTTATCTCGCCACTGCTCATCATTAACCAAATCTTTATCTGTCATCGCCGTTCCCATCGTTTATTATAATTAGAATTACAAGGTAAAAATAAACTTACTAAAGCAAAATAGTATTATATTGGATATCAACTGTATAGGTTTTAACATATTATTCTAAAGATTCAAGGCTAATCTTTAAAAAAGTTATTCAATCTCTGCCTATCTACTTGAGTGAAGGCTTTAACCAGTTTCGTAAAATTTTCATCTAGCTCATGCTTAAGCCCATTGACGTTTAATTCCTTAATAACAAGTTGCTCTTGGCCTGCGAGTTCAGAAAATTGTGACACAACTTGATGACGCTGCTTGATAAAATCAAGTAATAAGCTTTGGGTTTCCTCTATATCAACTTTCGTCTCATAAACCCCAACTCGCGCCATCTTTAGCACAACGGCCATCATATCAACGGCCAAAAATAGCAACATGAAAATTAAAAAGACCAACAAATTGTGCCAGGACACCCCCTCCTTAGGAAACATAAGCTGTGTGAGTATTTCTGTTTGTGTCAATACATCGGGTTTTAAATGAGTAATAAGCGCCTCTTTTTCTGCACAGCGATGACTCATACTATTTTGTTGATCACTCAGTAAAGCTATATTTCTTTGATCTAAGTTCTGTTGTTTCATCCGAATAGACTTTAATTCGTCACGTTCTTTATCGCATCGAGCTTTTGATGCCTGTTTAACTTCGATTAATTCACTCGCTATCTTTTTATTAAGTTCGCTGATTTGTCCTTCTAAGGCAACTATGTCTTTACCTAATTGGATGCTGTCATCTTTTCTGTCACTGGCTTGACTCAACCATTTTTTACATTGCGTCCCTTTTTTGCAACCACTAACACCCGTAAAACCGTTGCCTGCAATGCCTTGTTTTTCTTTCTCAGCATTTGCAATAAATACTGTCACATCTTGGTCAGCCTGCGTTTGTTTGATTTTTATGGATTCAATTTCTTGCTTCAACTTTTCAATGGCAGAGACTTCTACGGGACTTGAAAGTTGCGGGTTGTTACAGATAGGGGGGTCAAAAAGTTGATTGCCATTTTTTAATTCGTTGCGAAACAGAGTCATTTTTGCATCTAACAAACTCAGTTCACTTTGGGGGTTTTTTAGATCACACTGCAAGGCTAAGTTATTGAGTTCCGTTTTAATACGGCCTTCATTATAAGCCGCATCAATACGCTCGCTAAACAACAGCAGAACCAAAGGATGAGCAACAGTGATGGCAATGAGCAAAGCAATCACGAATCTTAAGGAAAACTGTCCAAGCTTTCCCCAAAAAGTAAAACCTCTCCGGTAAGTCGCTAATAAGGCTCTGTCCATCAGCAAAATCATACATGACCATAAGAGTGCTACGGGGGCAATGATATAGACACTAAAGTTTAAGGTATAAAGCAAAAATGAAGCCGTAACGATCGCCAACAGCGCAGGAATTAGAACAGTTCCGCCAAGCGCAGCATGTTTTTTTTGTTCTGACTCAGGGCACGTTGCCAAGATTCTAGGGCTAACACCTGATAGCCAAATAAAAAGTCTTTCGAGTTTATTAACTGAAAGCTTATCTTCTGGCGAATAACGCTGTGACATAGTGTGTGTTCTCTTTTAGAATTAGATTCAGGAAAATGAATTATAAATATAGAATGAATTATAAATATAGGGATAGGTATTAATTGGATGAATCTGCACTCAATACAATAGACAAGCCCCGTAAAACTAAATCGATGTCAATGAGTGCGTTAGTGCTCAAATGCGCTGCAACCAGTTCCGCGTCCCCCCCTGTTAATATTAAACTGATGGGTTGGACTTGTTGACTTAAGATATGTTCAATTAGTCCAACAACTGCTAACAAGGTGCCATTATAAATAGCCGCTTCAGTAAAATTTGCGGGACCTCTTTCATAGCTTGTTTCATCAAAAGACAGTTTCGCTGTCCCTGCTGCTAACGATTTTTTCATCAGAGTTAAACCCGGACTAATCAACCCACCTTGATGCTTGCCTGCTGCGTCAATCAAATCTACAGTCACTGCTGTTCCACAATCAACGATACAAGCAGCACCTGGATAATAATGGTGTGCTGCAATTAACGCCAGCCATCGATCAACACCTAGTTTTTCAGGTTGTTGATAGGCATTATAAACACCATACGCTTGCGATTCTGATTTAACGGAAATAATGGACAAATTCGGCCACAAGTCTTCAACCACCGTATCAATCAACGCTAATAAAGGTGTTGCACTTACGCAAGCAATAGCAAGATACTGTGGGCGTGGTAGCGCTACCCAGGCATCAAACAGTGGTTGTCGAGACAACAGCCCATTAAGCATAGCATGACTAATCAACACGCCCTGTTCATCTAAAGTCGCCCATTTAAGACGGGTGTTACCACTATCGATTAATAATTTCATTATGACATCGCATTAAAGCTGACTTCACCTGAGGCGTAAGCCTGAACCACGCCATCCATTTTTTTAATTAATAAAAGACCGTTATCATCAACGCCTTCAACCGTACCTTGTATATGCTGTTGGCCAATAAATAAGGTAGCAGACTGACCTTTCAAACAATCATAACGTCGCCATTCTTCAAGATACCACTGAATACTTAAGGTTTCAAAACCATTCACAATCGATATCATGTGATCTAAGACAGCACCGGCCAATACATTTCTTCGTAACACCTTTTCACCACTGATTTTAGTTAAATCAGTCCAGGCTTGAGTTATCGTTTGAGCCTCAGCTTCTGGTAAAAACAAGTTTAACCCTAAGCCAATCACGGCAGAGCAAGGACCATCAGCTTCGCCTGACACTTCAATCAAGATACCGCCCAGTTTTTTACCTTGGTAATAAATATCATTGGGCCATTTTAAGCCAACCTCATGAAAGCCCGAGGCCTGCAATGCTCTGATCACCGCAACCCCAATCGCCAGACTGAGTCCTGCCGTCGCTGCCATACCACCTTGTTGAAAGCGCCAGAGTATCGATAGATATAAATTGCTACCATAGGGTGAGACCCATTGCCGTCCTCGCCGTCCTTTACCGGCGGTTTGATGTTCGGCAAAACAAACATAACCAGAAGGCGCATTACGTTGAGAATGTTCAACTAGATACGTGTTAGTCGAATTAAGACTGTCATGAATTTCTAAAGCGGAAATTAAAGCCTTGTTCTGCTCACTCAATACTGAAACTATTTTAGAAAGCTCCAGTAATTCTAAGGGCTTATCCAAACGATAACCTTTACCGCTAACGGCTGAATGCTGTAATCCAAACACCGATAAGCCGCTTAATTGCTTACACACTGCTGAACGACTGACACTCAATGCTTCAGCTAATGCTGTTCCAGAGTGAAACTCGCCATTTGCTAATAACGTAAGAATCTTTTTTTGTTTTTCAGTCATTAACACGGCTATATTTTCGAATCGGTCAAAAGCCTAAATTATACGACAAGCACCTCTGTCACTGTCGATTATTGCTTGCTACTGGCTATAGAACTGTTTATGATTCGGGATTAAATCCCCGCTACTGAGAAAGTAGGTTCAAAGGAGTAACACCATGTCCAATCAAAACAATTATATCCGCTGGTTTAATGAGTTAACGATAGACGACGTGCCTTTAGTCGGTGGAAAGAATGCCTCTTTAGGTGAAATGTATCGGGAACTATCGCCACAAGGGATTCAAATTCCCAATGGCTTTGCGGTAACGGCTGACGGCTATCGCTATCTGCTTGATCAGGCCAATGCCTGGGAAGCACTTCATGAAGCCCTTGATGATCTTAACCCAGCTGATGTCGCTGATTTGGCTCAAAGGGCGCGTAAAGCACGAGACATTATTTATGCCGCCGCTTTTCCTCGTGACCTTGAAGAACAAATAATTCAGGCTTACGCTCAATTACAACAGCAATACGGCACAGAGATAAGTGTTGCCGTTCGAAGCTCTGCCACTGCAGAAGACTTACCCACCGCCAGTTTTGCCGGACAACAGGATACCTTTCTTAATATTCGCGGCGAACCTGCCTTGCTAGAAGCCTGTAAACGCTGCTTTGCCAGTTTATTTACTGATCGTGCCATTCATTATCGCATTGATCAAGGCTTTGATCATTTCAAACTCGCGCTATCAATCGGTATCATGAAAATGGTACGTTCTGACCTAGATGCCAGTGGCGTGATGTTTTCCCTGGATACAGAGTCTGGTTTTAGTGATGTGGTGTTTATTACCGGGGCTTATGGTCTCGGTGAGAATGTCGTACAAGGTGCCGTCGATCCCGATGAGTTTTATGTCCATAAACCCACCTTTGAGTTAGGCCATCGCGCGGTCTTAAAGCGTACCTTGGGGGCGAAAAAGATCAAGATGATCTACAGTGAGGGCCGCACCCATGAACCGACTCGCAATATAGTGACGTCTGAACAAGAGCGGCAGCGTTTTTGTATTACAGACGAAGATGTGCTGACCTTAGCGGATTATGCGATTAAGATTGAAAAACATTACAGCACTAAAGCGGGTCAACCCAAACCCATGGATATGGAATGGGCTAAAGATGGGCTTGATGGTTGCTTGTATATTGTTCAAGCACGTCCAGAAACCGTAGTCTCGCAATTAAGCGGTATGGTGTTAGAACAATACAGCCTTAAAGTTACGGCTCAACCCATTGTCACAGGGCATTCAGTCGGTAGTAAAATCGCTACGGGTACTGCACGCATTATTACTAATCTCAGCCAGCTCCAACAATTTAAAGCCGGTGATGTACTGGTTGCTGATATTACAACCCCTGATTGGGAACCCGTGATGAAAATTGCTTCAGCAATCGTTACTAACCGAGGAGGGCGCACGTGTCACGCCGCTATTATCTCACGTGAACTGGGCGTTCCTGCGGTAATTGGTTGTGATAATGCCACCACAACCATCAAAAACAATAGTCCGGTTACTGTGTCTTGCGCAGAAGGTGATAAAGGTAAAGTCTATGACGGTATACTTGATTTTGAAATTAAAACCACCGACTTATCTGGCTTAAAACGTCCTAAGACCAAAATTATGCTTAACCTCGGTAATCCCGAATTGGCGTTTAAAACCAGTTTCCTGCCGAATGATGGGGTTGGTTTAGCGCGAATGGAGTTTATCATCACCGAATACATCAAAGCGCATCCTATGGCCTTGATTCATCCTGAGCGCGTGCAAAATGATAACGAACGGCAACAAATTAAAGAGTTAACTCGCAATTTCAAGAGCCCAGAAGCGTTCTTTATTCAACGTCTCTCAGAAGGTGTGGGTACCATTGCCGCCGCCTTTTACCCCAAGCCCGTCGTAGTACGCATGTCGGATTTTAAAACGAACGAATACGCGACTTTATTAGGGGGGCGCTGGTTTGAATTTGATGAAGCCAATCCCATGATTGGTTTTCGAGGTGCATCGCGTTATACCCATCCTGCGTATGCAGAAGGCTTTGCACTGGAATGTGCGGCAATGAAACGGGTGCGTGATGACATGGGGCTAAGCAATGTGATTCTTATGATCCCGTTTTGTCGTCGTGTCCAGGAAGCTAAAAAAGTATTGGATTATATGGCAACCCTTGGTTTAAAACGCGGTGAAAAGGGACTCGAAATCTATGTGATGTGTGAGATTCCTAATAATGTCATTCAGATTGATGCCTTTTCAGAACACTTTGACGGCTTCTCTATTGGCTCTAATGACCTAACCCAACTTACTTTAGGCGTAGACAGAGATTCTGCGATTATTGCAGAAGACTTTGATGAACGCGACCTAGGTGTAAAGGAAATGATCCGGCTGGCAGTCGTTGGTGCTAAACGCAATGGCAAACATTGCGGCCTATGCGGTCAGGCACCTTCAGACTATCCAGAAATGGCGGACTTTTTAGTTGAAGTGGGTATCGATTCTATGAGTTTAAATCCTGATACGGTGTTACAAACCACGCAACAGCTATTAGAAACTGAACAGCGGTTAACGTTATAAAAACTAATGACAACAACAAATAATCTTATCATCTCTGTGATCAAGCAATGCCGTTTAATTGCTTATTTGTCTCTGGCATTAATCGCCTTAAGTGTTCATGCACAAGAGACTGGAACTGACACTGATAACGATCTGTTTAATCAACTGCTCTCGTTACAAAGCCAGATGAATATTAAGATCATGGGCTTAGACAGAATCCAAAACGAAGCAAAGATCAACACGCGTGGCAACCTTGAACAACAAATGGAACAGCTTTTGGCTTCGTTTAATCATATTATCAGTCGGGATGCAAAAGGCCGAATCGAGCGTATTGTTATTGTTAACAAAAAACAAAAAACGGAAGACCGTCACATTGTTTTACCCACTAGCCATCAGGGTAACCACTTTATAGTATCTGTTGATATATCGGGTAATGGCAGTCACTGGGAAACTATGGATATGGTGATTGATACCGGTGCTGATGTGGTGGTGTTACCTGAATCAATGATTGCTCGACTCGATCTTACCCATAGTGCCTTCACCACCCGAAAGATGCAAACCGCAAATGGCACAGCCGAAGCTAAAGTGGGCTTTTTAAGCGCCGTTAAAATTGCCGGAGAAACGTTGGATAATGTGCAAGTCGCCTTTATAGCAGATGCTCTTTTAGGGACAAACAAGTTATTGGGTATGAGTGCATTGGGTCGCTATCAGATCAACATTGATGATAGCACCCAATTGGTCACGCTGTTTAAGCGATAATTTTCTGAACAGTTATCGCACCGGAAAAGCCCTGCCCGAAAATAGGCTCGGCTTTTATTCTTTAAACAAACTTAATTGGCTGCGAAGCAATAGAAATAACCGGCACCGTTGGTGATTTTTAAGCTCTCTGGACTACAGCCACGGCTGGCATGAGTGGAGTTCCACGACAAGTTACCACCAATAACGCCATGATTAGAATGATCGGAATGACCCATCTGAACACGACCTTCGGCACTGCTGGTGTAACTCTGGCAAGTATGATCAGAGCCATCATTGTAAGCCTTGCCATCATACAGAGTACCTGTAATGATGTCATGCTGATTGATGGTATCGCCTGAGCCTTTGATAAGCTCCCCCTTTTCATTAAGTGTGGTCAGACGATTGACGTTATTTTCAAGCTGAACAAGCGCCACCTTATCGCCGTGCAAATGCGCTAAATCCTCGGCAATAACAACACCCTTGGCATTAGCCCAAGGGCCTTTGCCGATACGATCACGTGCATTAATGGCAGGCTTGTTACCCTCAGCCTGAATGCTTAGATAAGCATGCCAGCTCCGCCCCCCCCACCCCGCCTCTTTAGCCAGTTGCTGGCAATGCGCATCAGCACCGGCCAGACCACCCAGATTAGCACCCTTGCCAATACCGCTGCTAGTCACAAAGAAACCCAAGGGCAACTTGGGTGGTTCTAATGCAAAAACATCGGTAACGGCTAATAACATAAACAGACAAACAACAACGTTAGCTTTACTCATTTTCCCCTCTCTTATTGCTTAATTAACTATTTCGTAACTGGAGACGTCTTGTAACATCATGCAATACTGTTATATTTCTCATCTAGAGTGATCCATTAATCATTAAATTAAGCTTGAGTATAGAGAGTTATTTTATTTGTTGTGGATTATTTATGATATTTGCAACTATTATTGTTCAAATCGGTTTTCTGAACGCCTTACAACCCTTCCCAAGGGGTATACAAGCCCTCAACATTAACGCTGAACATATCCAATATTCGTCCCACAGTTTCATTAACCATTGCCGTTAAAGAATCGGTCTTGCTGTAAAAAGCGGGCATTGGGGGAAACATAATACCGCCCATTTCAGTCACGATCCCCATATTTCTAATATGTACCAGATTTAAAGGTGTTTCACGGGGCATTAACACCAAACGCCGACGCTCTTTTAACACCACATCAGCCCCCCGTGAGATTAAGTTATCACCAAAACCGTGAGCAACTGCCGCCAGTGTTTTCATAGAACAAGGTGCGATAATCATGCCTTCTGTTTTAAATCCACCACTCGAAATACTCGCCGCTATATCATTAATGCCATGTGTTACATCCGCTAGTTTATAGAGTTCGGCCCGTTTCATATCCATTTCATGTTTTAAATTAACCACCCCCGCATCGGAAATTACCAGATGCGTTTCCCATTCTTCCTGAGCTTGTAAGATTTGCAGCATTCTTACACCGTAAACAGCCCCTGTTGCACCGGTCATGGCAATAATTAAACGTTTTTTCTGAGTCATCTGTCGTGTTTTTAGAGGTCTGTTCAGGTTAAGTCGATAGAAATTAAGCGTGTAGTCTACTGTCTTTAGACTCTTCAGACAAACTTATGCGATGAATCGAGACTTTTTTGGTCACTGAAGGACTGAGATGTCTAAATGAATTATTGGAAATAATAAAACTATCACTTGCTAAAAATGTGTATTTTAGTAGAATCAGTCCGTAGTTACATCCCGGTTTTTTGTGCCGCCTATATTATTACTCAACTCAAAGGTCATGCAGGTGACAGGTGATGAACAATTTATAACTAATCTTATGAGGCACCGCTTAAACTATGAAAAACTCAAAATTATGGACTAATTCAGATATACTCAATGCTGGCAATAGTCAGACATCTTTCTCCCAACCTGTAAATACAAACGACCACTGGTCGAGTACTAACAACAATATTCCGGCTATCACCCATCATACCCACTCAACTAGCCCATCAGTCTATCCTGAACCTATACATGTCAACAACTCGTTTGCTTTCAATTCAGGAACTGCCTTGCGCACGCCGACATCCAATGCAACGTCTCTAGTAGCTCCAGCAGCGACCTTAGTGGGTTCTGTTGGTGGCTTTCAGATAAATCTAATGTGGGATGCCACTGTCAGCACAGCCGTCTCAACTTTTCAGGCTGGCATTATTCAGGCCGCACAACTACTGTGTAACTCCATCGCCAATAACATTGTTTTAAATATAGGCATTACCTGCTCTGGAACCGGTGGTGGTGCATCGGCTGGCCCATCAAGTGGTTATTCCGAATCGTATTCGACTGTTTACACGAATTTGATTAGCCATGCAGCAGCGGGAGATACTACTTTTAGCGCTTTACCTACAGGCACATCCATTCAAGGGCAGTCCTCAGTCGTCGTTTGGGATGCTCAACTTAAGCTTTGGGGACTGGCGACACCTGTCGGCGCCACGGACGGCGGCGCAACGTTTGCCACGGACATCAATTCCAGTTTGTTACCCGGTGTCGCACTGCATGAATTAACCCATGCAATGGGCAGAATCCCTTATGGTACCACTCCAGACATCTTTGACTTATTCAGATTTACAGCACCGGGTACTTTACTTTTTACTGGCACAATACCGGCAGCGTCCGCTTATTTTTCTTTAGACGGAGGCAAAACAGTCTTAGCCAACTACGGAACCCGTTCTGATCCAAGTGATTTTCTTAATTCAGGTGTGCAAGGAAGCAATGATGCCTTCAATGAATACTATACAGGCTCAACATTTCAAGCACTTTCTGCCATCGACCTCAAGCAGTTAGATGCTATAGGCTACACGCTGACGAATGCAGCGCCTCCTTCAGGCTATGGAAGCGTAGCTACTTTTCTCAGCAGTCTGGCTACACTTGGCGCGAGTAGCTTTGTTATTATCGATACCGCTACAAACGTAGTATCTAACATTGGTTTACTACAAAGCAGCGTAAGTTTGATTAATACGATTATCCAAACGGATACGGGAGTCGCCTTGGCAATGACTGCGGCACAATCTGTTGCAGACAACGCAGTTTTATCCAAGATATCAGGGGCACCTGTGTTAACTGTTTCAGGGACTACTGGAGCCGATACACTGCAAGATACCACCAAGAGCAATGCTAGTCTGACGGGTGGCCTTGGCATAGATACTTTTATGGTATCCGGTAAAGCTTCAATTACTGATTTAGGTAATGGGGGTGCCGATGTACTCACTGTTGCCGCAGGTGGCACTGCCAATGCAACGATTAATACAGCCTGGATAGCTAGCGCTGGAACCAGTAATAATGGCACAGCAACTATTACAACAGCTGGTTTAGACGTTAATCTGGCGGCTGTCACCTCCGGTATCAACGGCTTTAAAGTCACCGATACCGGTGTTGCCACCACGCTTACTGGCTCTGCGCTTAATGATACACTGATTGGTGGGACGGGAAATGACACTTTGGCAGGCGGTTTAGGGGTAAATATCTTAACTGGCGGCGCTGGCCTTGATACTTTCAATGTCACGGGAACCGACACCATTACTGATTTAGGTAATGGGGGTGCTGATGTTCTTACTATAGCAGCAGGAGCCACCGCTATTGCGTCTATCAATACGGCCTGGACAGCCACAGTTGCGAGTGCTAATAACGGAACGGTCAATATCACCACCTCAGGACTAGCCGTCAATTTATCGGCGATCACCACCGGCACCAACGGCTTTAAAGTCACCGATACCGGCGTTGCCACGACCCTTACAGGTTCCGGTTTGAATGATATCCTGACTGGCGGCACTGGCAAAGATACACTCATTGGCGGCAATGGTAATGATATCTTGATTGGTGGCTTGGGTAATGACACGCTAACCGGTGGCGCTGGGTCAGATTATTTCGTCTTTAATACAACACCTAATACATCGTCCAACAAAGATACGATTACTGACTTTGTCTCAGGCACTGATAAGCTGGAATTCAGTAAAACCGTTTTCGCCGGCATTGCCACTGCTGCTGGAACGGGGAATGGCGCTGCTTTAACTGCAAATGAGTTTGTCTCTAGCACCACTGCGACTGCTGGCACAACAGCCACTTCGCATTTTATCTATAACAGTACATCGGGTATATTGTATTACGATGCGGATGCAAATGGGGCGGGTGCTGCAGTTCAGGTAGCGTTAATTGGTACGACTACTCACCCGGCTTTGGTAGCGGCTGACTTTTTAATCATCGCTTAGGTTTGGCTTGGCCCCGTCATCGAACTCATGTTTAATGACGGGTTATCAGGCATAAAAAAAGGGAGTGGATTTCTCCACTCCCTTTTTTCTAGGCGAACGATTTAAGCGTAATGCTTAGAAACCGAAACCGACTAAACCACCCGCAGTCAAACCGTTGACGTTAGTACCGTCAAGTTGGCTTGTTGCCAGGAAGTAACGCACGTCTGCACCAATATATAAGCTCTTCCATACATTGTAGTCGAGACCCGCACCGAAGTTCATAGCAGGTTTCAACTCAGTAATAGTATTAAGCTGACTTGGTGGGCTAATTACGTTAAGCGTAAAACCGACTGGGATGATCCAAGGTCTGATTGCACTGCCTTTTAAGAACTTAATTTTTGGTGATGCACTAATTCTCAACATACTTTGAGTTGCAGTTGATGATAAAGGCACTCCAACGTTCTGAACAACACTACTTTTAAATGTACCCAAATCAACATAATTAAGGTCTAACTCACCCAATAATTGAGTCTTATCCATTAAACCAAACAAATTGTCATTCAGATTGAAATCAATACCTGCACCGAAATTCCAACCACTCGTATGACCAGCAGTAGTTCCCGTTACTAGACCATTTTGAAGGGTATTTGTTGTAGCAGCCATGGATCTATCATTTTCAGAAAAACCACCACGGAAGTACAACATGTTGTCTTTATCGTGATGTTTTTCATGCTTCACATGATCTGCTTTAATTGAAGCAGCCCATGCATCTAATTCTTGAATTTTTTGAGAATCAGCTGAAACAACAGCCGCTGTTGGAGCTGAAGCTTTTACTTGGGCCTTTAAGCTAGCCACTTCGTCTTCCAAAGCACGTAATTGCGCTTCTATTGCGCTAGTGTTGCTTCTTGTAGTCGTTACTGAGTGGTGATACTCAGAGATAGTCGACGCTTGAACCTTTTTAGCTTTTTTCGCCATCGCTTGTGGAGCCGCAACCATGCCTGCGACGGTGATTGTTACTAAGGCTGCACCTAAATATTTATTATTTTTATTGATCATTGCTCTCTCCCTAAAGGGTTGTTAATTTACAAACTATTTGCACAAATACAACAAACTTGGTTTCACGCACGCAATAATAGCAGTAAAAACATTAACCCACAAGCGTTAATGCTATTTTTTTTATATTGATTAACCCTTAATTATCAATAATTAAGAGTTGATACCCATAATCACGCCATGATTGTCTAAAAAAAACAACAGGAAACGACAAAGACTCTAACTTACAACACTGTTAAAATAACGGGTAAGAAGTTAAAGTAGATAACAATTCTACACACTTCACGCTCAATAATTGCCGTTTATTTACTTGGCAGGAACCTAGGGTTGGTCTCTAATAACAAACGAGAATTTGAAAGAATGCATTGCTCAATAACAAAAACTCGGATTTAAGCGATGATTAAATCCTCAGATATTACTATCATCGGCGGCGGTGTTATCGGCCTTCTCACCGCGCGAGAATTTTTTAATGCCGGAGCAACCGTCACGGTCATTGAAAAAAACACGTTAGGCCAAGAGTCCTCTTGGGCAGGCGGTGGCATCTTGATGCCACTTTATCCCTGGCGACAAGCAGATGCCATCACTCGCCTAACCATACAAAGCCTTAGTTTATATCCCACCTTGGCTTCCCAACTGTTAGCTGATACCCGTAAAGATCCAGAATGGACTCAATGCGGAATACTGATTACAAAAAACCCTGATTATGCTGATGCCATCGACTGGTGTAAAACCAATAACGTGCCATTTGAAGAAGCAGAATCACATTTTTTTGACGCACTCAATACAATACCGGATCATCCGCTTTGGCTACCTTCTATTGCTCAAGCCCGTAATCCTCGTTTGGTTAAATCATTAATACAAGATTTAGTTAATAAAGGTATTACCCTAATAGAACAATGTGAATTGATTGATGTTATGCTGGATAAGAATCAGATTACGCACATTAAAACCAGTACAGGCTTACTGCCAGTTCAGCACTTAATTATCTCAGCAGGTGCTTGGACAGGCTCTCTGTTTAAACGGCTATTTCCCGAACTAGCTCACGCCCCTCATGTGGCTCCTGTAAAAGGACAAATGTTGTTATTTGATGCCCAACCCGATATGTTACCCTCCATGGTACTGGATGGAGATCTATACCTAATCCCGCGTAGGGATGGAAAAATATTAGCGGGCAGTACCGTTGAGTACGATGGCTTTAACAAAAGCACTTCACTGATGGCTAAGGAACGACTCACTGACTTTGCCTTAACACTGCTACCCGCACTTAAAAAAACACCGCTTATTCATCATTGGGCAGGTTTAAGACCCGGCACTCAAGAAGGTGTACCCTACATTGACTTGCATCCAGAGATTGCTAATTTGAGTATTAATGCCGGGCATTTTAGAAACGGCCTCATTATGGGTCCAGCGTCTGCGCAACTCATGGTTGATTTAATATTGAAGCGCACCACGGCAGTAAGCCCTGAACCCTATCAATTAAGCTCTCATGAAAAGAGAGCCGCGTTAGCCGCGCAATAGTAACGACTCACGAGAGCATTTAATTTTTACATAAATCTGATAACCAACGGCAGCCCTATGAATCTTTATCCTTTACTGCGACCTATTTTATTTTCTCTTGACCCGGAAACCGCGCATGAAGTCACCTTAAAACTATTGAATACAGCTAATGCGACAGGGATAGGCTCATTAATCTATCCAACCGTTAAAGATAAACCGGTTAATGTCATGGGTCTGGACTTTAAAAATCCTGTCGGTCTTGCTGCAGGTATGGATAAAAATGGTGACTATATT
>CAIMEB010000002.1 GCA_903839855.1 uncultured Methylococcaceae bacterium | reverse complement strand
TTACCAGAAAGGGATTTCACTGTCCAAAGTAGCGATGCGGACGATTGAAGCCAGACTGGAACGTAACCCAATCCTACCCAAATGGGACATCTTGATTCGACCCATCTAATGGGTAAATTAATTTCCGGAAATCACCTTACGCAATTTCACCGTTCCTATCGTTGACAGAATCATCCATCATTATCCTCGCCTTTTTTATAATCCATAGCTCATTATAGATTGACTGACTCAGGATATAAAGCCCGTTGCTGATCGAGCCATTTGCGCTGTAACGCTTTCCAGATTCAGGGGCGAAAAAGATCGGGTATTTCGCCTCAAAATATTTTTTTGGCGACTCGCAAACATGGCATCTGAAGATTTTAGGTACGGAATATCGAAAAAACGCATTGGCGCCTATTTTTAGGCAATAGAACCCCTCAGCCGGTATCATCGGCTATTTTTGTGGAACGCCTCGATACGATTTTAACCCGTTTTTTGAAGCGGAATCGGCTGAACCAGCGAGCGCATCTGCTCGATGCGTCCCGCTTTCACATGGCCTAGCGCCATAGCCATCATAACTGCCAGTGCCAGCCCCATGCGGGTTTTCATTTTGGCCTGCCCCCGGATAAAGTGCTTTTCAAAACAGAAGCTGTTGTCGATACGGTTGTTAATGCGTTCCAAGGCGCTGCGGCGTGCATAGCCACGCTTCCAGGAGGGACTGCCATGCGGTGTCGGAACGAAGATGCGCCGATTTTGCTCCGTGATATTAATGCGGACAATGCGTCCATAGTCGCCCGGATTTACTTGTCCGGCGGCATGGCATTGGGTTTTACCCTGGCAGTCCAGTCCATAAGCAGCCGCAGGGCAGCGATATTTCAAGGTGTCCCGATCGGCTTCGAAACCCTGAAAGGCTAAATCGCGTTGGATACCGGTGACCAAGCAAACACAATGAACCGTCCCTTTTTCGGTATACACAATATGGCGAAAATGATTTATAACTTACCCACGACACGTGCTTTGCTGGATCGACTCGAAACCGATATTGCCTTAAGACGGATTTGTGGCTGGGAGCGCAAAAATGATGTGCCCGATGAATGGACGTTTTCGCGGGCATTTGCCGAGTTCTCCGAATCCCGTTTACCTGAGCGAGTTCATGAAGCCTTTATCAAAAAAAGCTATGAAGGCGAACTAGTGGGACATAACTCTCGTGATGCTACCGCGATAGAGGCACGCGAAAAACCGCTCAAAAAAGAATCCGTTGAGAAAGTTGCCTTAAAAAGAGGTCGCCCTAAACAAGGGGAAAAGCGCGTTAAACCCTTAACCCGTATCGAAAAACAGACTGGCGGCATGAGTTTGCCCGACATGATTGATGACTTGCCGAAAGCGTGCGATGTAGGCACCAAGAAAAATAGCAAGGGTTATAAAGTCAGTTGGACGGGCTACAAATTACACTTTGATGTGGCAGACGGCGGCATTCCTATTAGCGTGATATTAACGTCAGCATCGACCCACGATAGTCAGGTCGCTATTCCTTTAGCCAAAATGAGTAGTGAACGTGTGATCAATCTTTATGATGTTATGGACTCCGCTTACGATGTGCCGCAGATACACGAAATAAGCCGCCAACTGGGACATGTCCCATTGATTGACGTGAATCCACGCCGGGATCAAGCACTCAAAAAAGAAATAACGGCAGAAAACAAGCGTTGTCATTTGGTTGGGCATAAAACGGCTAAAGCCATACGCTATAACGAGCGCAGTACCGTTGAACGCGTTAACGCGCGCTTGAAAGATGAATTTGGCGGACGAGTGGTTCGTGTGCGTGGACATGCTAAGGTCATGTGTCATTTAATGTTTGGCGTTCTGGCGCTAACAGCGAACCAGATACTGATTTTAGCCACATAAAATATCGACTGAACGACTTTAACCATTAGATTTTCTTGGCTTACAGGACAGCTATGCCTTAAATTTGATAAAAACGACGAAATATTTGGTTACTAAACGGAAATAGAGCTACATGCTCAAAAAAACAGGCTCAGTGGGTGTCAAAATCAACATAATCCTATTGTTGCTCGATAGTTTTGCAAGTTCCTC
>CAIMEB010000001.1 GCA_903839855.1 uncultured Methylococcaceae bacterium | reverse complement strand
CTGAAAACACTATTCGTCCCTTTGTGATTGGAAGAAAAGCATGGCTATTCAGTGATAGCCCCAAAGGTGCAAAAGCCAGTGCAATTCATTACAGTCTAATCGAAACTGCTAAAGCGAATAACCTAGAACCCTATGGCTATTTAACTCAAATACTCAAAGCACTGCCTTATGCCGATACGGTTGAAAAAATTGAAGCTTTGTTGCCGTGGAATTTTAAAAAAATGGCTTCTGCCGAATAAGGCAAGTACATCAAGAATTAACCGCTTACGATTGGGTCGCAGAAAACACCCCCTTTGATCGACTGTATTTTTATGGAGAAGATAGACCCATTCATGTGAGTTATGGGCCGGAGCAAAAGGGTGAGTATATTGATTTAGTGATGACTGAGAGTGGGAAGCAAGTGCCTAAAATAAAAAAATATTTTAAATCGGAGTAAACGCGAATGAATGAGAAGGAATTAAGATAGTAGAGGGAAAACAATTCATACAAATTTTTATTCAACGGTGCCAGGAAATCTAACTACGTTTTCGTTAGTCCTAATATCTAATAATCCTTTTTCCGAAATACGAATTTGGATATGTCCCATTTTATCATTTATCGTTTTACGCTCTTTTACTATTGCACGTAGCTCTCTTTCTACCATACTATCCCTTTTAACCCTTTTATTAGATCGAGGATCACGAGTAATTAAAAACTCAGAAGATAGCTTTTGCAACCTCATTATATTATCAGCTGTGGGCAAATTACATCTTGTAAATGGAGTTGTTAGTGACAATGGATTTTTAACTAAAAGTTCGGTCCAAATTCTGTCATGATGCCCAGTGTCACTACCATGATGTGATACCTTAAATAATGAAGCGGAAGGTAGACTCAACTCATTGATAATATTATCTGAAAAAATTGCAGACCATCCAGTTTGTGAATTACCTGTTTCTTCTAAATCGGAGCCTAGTAATGCAGAAAAGTTACCAAAGCTAAAGTGTAAAGCAATCGCATTGAGATTTGCACTTTCTGGAACAACGTTTCTAAGTCGACTATCTCCTTGTTTTGGCTTTAATTCAGCTAGTTTAGCGATGGATTGTGTAACAGCAACATCGCTAGGAGACACAGCAACCAATCTAACTGGAATATCATTTCTATTATCAAAAAACGTATGCCTTGATTTTACAGGAACCAACCTATTTCTATCTTTCGTTTTAAAAAGATATTGCACGATTTCACTGAATTCTCGAACATCCTTATCTGTATCTGCGAATACATCCTTCTTATAAAGACTAACTAAACATAACGCTTCCTTAGAAATTAAAGCGAGTGAATGAAATAGCTTTGCATTTTGACAGAATTCAAGCAGCAGACTTGCACCTTGAATATGATCCGAATGCCAATGAGAGATAAGAATACCAACTACCTGAGTACTAGCATCAACGCCTATATCTTTAAGATATTGTAGTGCTATTGGCTGTTTCGTTTTTGGACAAAGACAACTATCAATAACAAACCATCTACCTTGGCCGATATGAAGAACAATACATTCGCCAATACCGGGCCCAAATATTGATATTTCACCGATATGATTATCAGGTGCGTCGTATTCAATTGGCAAGGAAGAACTCAGCGTAATCCTCCGCTAATTTATCTGCTTCTTCAATTTCTCTTTTTGTCCATTGCGGTAAGCGACGAAAACGAATAATTGAAATTCTTTCTTTGCTGTATTTTATACCTTGCCTATAACCAATATACCAATAAAATAATGCACCTGGTTGGATTAAGTTTTGATCGTTGTTATCTATCTCATCCCTAGACAACACTACAATTTCATTAGGATTATCAAAATTTGTTAAATCCTCTAAGCGAACTGTTAGTTCTTCATCATCAACCGCGATGACAACACCGCTCCATTTTTGCTTAATATCTTCTCTAAATTTGCTGCTTTTAGCTACGACATAATCTTTTTTAATACTTCGAGGCCTAATTTCAGGGTCCTTAATAGAAAAAGAATTAGTGCCAGATTTACTATAATAAAATTGATTTATATCTGGTATATATTCTGGCTTACAATTTGCTGCTGTACTCATTTTTTTTCAAACTCAAGTTTATAGTTCCATAATATTTGAAGTCATTTCTTTTGCTAAATCCAATGACTTGTCCCAATTTTCTTCAAGTATTTTCGTCATAGTTAAAGCACTTGAATCTGTTATATCAATATGATTGTTTATTGTAAAAGCTAAAACACCGGGACCCAGATGAGGCAAAGCTACAATTTGCGGCCTGACAAAACCAATAAACTCATCAGGTCTGGGCATGTTCATAATTATCTCCCATAACCCAAATTCATCCTGCTTTACTCCATCTAGATCACTTAGATAACTAGCTACATTTTTCCAATATTGTTGTGGAGCTAAATCGCTACCGAATTTTTTCCATTGAGCTTGATCATAAATTTTTATTACAGAGGTAAAGTTCATTCCGAGTTGCGATATTGGTGTTTCGCTTAAAAGAGTGAATGAGCTAACAACCAAATCTTTTAAAGTAAGATACTCGCTTGCGCGTGATGTAACTATGGAAAATTTATTCAAAAAAACTGTTATATTACGATCACTTGGAAGACTAATTTGAGCCATATCAGGCAAATTAATATCCTGTTCATTTTTATAATCCCATTCCCCAACTATTTCTTTTCGTATAAACCATTCTGGGTGAAATATTTTTGGATTAAAGTTTCCAACAAGAACAATACTTGCTTCTTCGCTGAGAATTTCCAAATTTTTCATAGTGTTTTTAATTTCATTTAGTTGATTATTTACCGAGAGTGAATGATTCAAAACCTCATAGTGTTAATATTTCGAAAATACACCAACAGGAAGTGATTTAAAATAGCCTGGCTAATAACTTGGAAGTTTACATCATTTGGATAGACTTTACACCAAGGATAAAGTTAAAAACAACAGAAGCTATATTCTGACTAGAAAAATGGGTATTCTTAATAATCCAACACAATCAGACAACTAGTATTTGATATAATGCTAGGCATTTTCAAAATCCTGCATGATATCTTCAGCAGGATAATTTAAAACTGATACTTGATAACGCCCCAACAGTTCCATAAAAGTTCTTTTTGAAAGACCAGCCATTTG